>JAOTYN010000363.1 GCA_029861825.1 Cyclobacteriaceae bacterium | reverse complement strand
ACCTCAATTTGTTCCGCTAACGGAAATACTGGAAATGGACCAAAGGCAATGGCGAGAACTTAGTGAAGAACAGTTCCAAAAAATCTTTAAAGAAAGTGCACTAAAGCGAACAGGGTTTAGTGGATTAAAACGAAATATTGAATTTGCAGGAAGGAAGAAAAAAGAACCCCGACCGTGATTGTAAGGGGCGGGGTTTGATTTTATGCTAACGAAGCATCCGGTGTACTGAAACACCTGTTCAAAATGGTCTTATAGACATGGCCAAACTTACGGTAACACCATCTTCGCAACTCTCGGAGTTCTTCGTCGATCAATGCTCTAATGGCTTTACGCAGTTCTTTTTCAAACAAAAATTTACTAAAACTTACCTTAGATAAGATGGTTTTGAAGTACTCTAGCATATTTTAAAGATTGATTATAAGTTCCTTGTAAGCAGATAAATATAACAAAACTTTCACAATTTTTAACACTTTGGAGTGCGAAATCTTGTGGGTTTTGCTTTACCTTTGAGTCTACGGTAATTCCGAAAATTAGTTTTTCAGTCTTACATGATGAGAACGAAATTGCGTAAAATTCTAGTACATGCCGGGCTGTTTTTATTTAGCTGCGGGGTAGCTTGGGGCCAAAATGTTAAGGTGAATGTAGGAGCGGAGGAGATCGCGCTCAATGAGCCCTTTACCATCACAGTGGTGGTAGAAAACGACAAACTTAAAAACCTCAGCGGCTTTCCAGAAATCAACGGTTTTATCAAACGGGGAACTTCATCGTCCACTTCCACTCAGTTTATCAATGGTCAGGTATCTTCAACTCAAAGTATCACACAAAACTATGTAGCACAAAAAGAGGGCAGGTTCAGATTGCCCACCTTCACCATAAATGTGAACGGAGAAGATATCCGGGTTGCCGGAAAGCAGATCGTTGTAGGTCCTGCCAGACAACGGCGGCGGCAAGTTGACCCATTTGCCCGGGATCCCTGGGAAGAGCTGTTTGGCAGGCGCAAAGGCAACGAGGAGTTTATCGACGTACGTGCCGATGCTTTCTTCGCCTTGTCTACAGACAAATCGGAGGTTTATGTTGGAGAGGGATTCAATACCAGTTTGGCTTTTTATGTATCAGAGCGCAATCGTGCCGATCTGGAATTCTATGACACCAGTAAGCAGCTAACCGATATCCTTAAAAGGATCCGGCCCGCTAACTGCTGGGAGGAGAATTTTAACGTGGAGAACATCAAACGGGAGCAGGTTACAATTAACAACAAACGCTACCAGAAGTATTTAATCTACCAGGCGACCTTTTACCCCTTAAACACGGAGCCCGTGGAGTTTCCAGCTGTAGGTTTAAAACTCATCAAGTACAAAATGGCTAAAAACCCCTCGTTTTTTGGCCCTTCTCGTCAGGAAGATTTTAAAACCTTTTATACCAAGGCCAAGAGTGTACAAGTGAAAGACCTGCCCGATCATCCTTTGAAAGATCAGGTGGCCGTAGGAGAATATCGTCTAACAGAGCAGATCAGTGGTGAGGAGTTACAGACCGGTGAGAGCTTTAGTTACAATTTCAAAGTGCAAGGACGGGGAAATATCAATGCTATTGAGAATCCCAATTTGCCGGCAACGGAAAATTTCGATTTCTACACTCCTAATATCCAGCAAAACGTACACCGCCGCAACGGTGAAGTTACTGGAAGCCGTTCCTTTGGATATTACGCTATCCCCAATGAACCCGGAGAATACGATTTAGGGGATTTTTTTAACTGGACTTTTTTCAATCCTGTAAGCGAGCAGTACCAAACATTACGGTCCGAGCTTAAAGTTTCCGTCAGGGGCGAGAGCAAAAAGAACGAAACCATATTGGCTACCGACCTGGGCAGTTTCTACGATATCATCGATTTACAGGATAATCAACTGCAAAGTCGGTACCGCTTTCAGTATCTGAAGATTTTTGCTAACATATTTATTTTAGTTATGTTAGTACTCACTGCGGTGTTCATTTTCAGAAAATAATTAATGGGTAATTCTTTTGGACAACTCTTCAGGATCACCACTTTCGGCGAATCCCACGGACCCGGTATAGGTGTGGTTATCGATGGATGCCCCGCAGGACTACCCATTGAAGAGGACTCTATCCAGAGACAACTGGATCGTCGCCGACCGGGACAGTCCAAAATCACCACTCAAAGAAAAGAGGCCGACCAGTTTCAGCTTCTTTCTGGGGTTTTCGAGGGTAAATCCACGGGTACTCCTATTGCCCTGATGATCTGGAACCAGGATGCTAAGAGCAAGGATTATTCCCATATCGCTGAAAAATACCGGCCCTCTCACGCCGATTATACCTACCAGGAAAAGTACGGCATCAGGGACTACCGGGGTGGCGGACGCAGCAGTGCCCGGGAAACCGCCGCACGGGTAGCCGCGGGAGCCATAGCCATGAAGTTATTGGAACCTTTGGGGATCGTCATTGACGCTTTCGTCTCTCAGGTAGGGACTGTGCGGCTGGATGAAGATTATACAAAACTTGATCTGAGCACTATCGAGAACAACATCGTCCGGTGTCCCCACCAAGCCACTGCAGAGAAGATGATAGCGCTAATTGAAGAAACCCGGAAAGCGGGTGATTCCATTGGCGGAGTGGTAGGGGCTGTGATCAGAGGCGTGCCCGTAGGCTGGGGTGAACCGGTATTTAACAAGCTTCATGCGCAATTAGGCCATGCCATGTTGGGTATCAATGCCGTAAAAGGTTTTGAGTATGGCAGCGGATTTGCAGGCGTACAAATGAAGGGATCCCAGCACAACGATCAATTTGAAAAAATCAAGGGTAGGATCAGTACCACTACCAATTATTCCGGGGGTATTCAGGGTGGCATCTCCAACGGTGCTGATATTTATTTTAATGTCGCTTTCAAGCCAGTCGCTACCATTATGAAGGACCAAACCAGTGTGGATCAGTCAGGGGCGGCTACTGTGGTGAAAGGCAAAGGCCGTCACGATCCTTGCGTGGTACCTCGGGCCGTGCCTATTGTGGAGGCCATGGCAGCATTGGTATTGGCCGATGCCTATTTAATGAACAAATCTGCTAAATTGTAAACATGAAGAAACTGGCTTTACATTGGAAAATCCTGATAGGGATGGTTATCGGGGTATTAGTGGGACTAGCGGCGGTTATTGGGGAATTCGGGTGGTTGGTCACTGATTGGGTAAAACCGTTCGGTACAATCTTCATCAACTTGCTGAAGTTAATAGCGGTGCCCTTGATATTAGTTTCTTTAATTGATGGGATTTCCAACCTCACCGATCTATCAAAACTCAGCCGAATTGGTGGTAAAACCATAGGGTTCTATGTGGCTTCCACAGTTTTGGCCATCACCGTGGGCTTGTTATTGGTAAATTCGGTTGACCCCGGCAACTTTCTTCCTGAGCAAAAAAGGGAAGAGCTAAAAGCGATATATGCTCCCGAATTATCCGATAAGGTAGAAAGCGCTTCCACCGTAAAAGATAGCGGCCCTTTACAGATTTTCGTGGATATAGTACCCGACAACATATTTGGGGCTTTCAGCAGCAATGTCAATATGCTGCAGGTGATTTTCTTTGCCTTTATGTTTGGCATAGCTATGGTCATGACTCCGCAAGAAAAAGCCCTGCCGGTAAAGAAGTTCTTTGACGGCGCCAATGCGGTGATCCTAAGGATTGTGGAACTTGCCATGCGCTTTGCGCCTATTGGCGTAATGGCACTTCTGGCAGGCTTAATTGTGGATATTGCTGGAGATGACCCCGCCAGTGCCATAGATCTCTTTGCGGCTCTGGGTGTTTATTCCATCACCGTTGTGGTAGGACTGGCCTTTATGATATTTATTTTCTACCCGGCTTTGTTGGTTTCTTTTACCTCCATCAAATACCGCAATTTCTTTAAAGGGATCTTTCCTGCACAGATGCTGGCCTTTTCTACCAGTAGCAGTGCTGCTACTCTGCCGGTAACCATGGACCGTGTGGAAAAGAACCTAGGGGTCTCAGAAGAGGTGTCAAGCTTTGTGCTTCCTTTAGGAGCTACTATCAATATGGATGGCACCAGTATACATCAGGCGGTTTCCGCGGTATTCATAGCCCAAGCCTTTGGCCATGACCTTACCATGTTAGATCAGCTCACTATCGTGCTCACCGCAACCCTGGCTTCAATTGGAGCTGCTGCAGTACCCAGCGCGGGGATCATCATGCTAGTGATAGTGCTGGGAGCCATCGGGATCGAACCGGAAGGTTTGGCCTTGATCATTGCAGTAGACCGACCTTTGGATATGTGCCGCACCATTGTAAACGTAACCGGTGATGCCACTGTAGCCACATTAGTTGCCAGTACAGAAGGTGAGTTACGGGAAGGGCTGGATCCCGACCAATTGTTGCATGAAGAAGTATTGCAAGAGCAGGCACGTGACGAAAAGTATCCAATTGATTAACTTTGTTGAACAATCAGCCGCCCCCATACGTTTAAA
>JAOTYN010000029.1 GCA_029861825.1 Cyclobacteriaceae bacterium | reverse complement strand
GATCCATCTTTAATTTATAAGCACATGACTCACCAAGATTTTCTGGCCCATTTCATCACCGAAGATATCTACCTAGTCCCTGAAAAGAAGAAGTCAGCATCCGGGGGCCCGGTCATTATCATTGAAGGGGAGCCAAAAGACAGCGAACAGCAGTTCCTGTATAAAATATTTGCTTCTGTGGGCCTGACAGCAGCTGATTTAACCATTCAAAACCGTTCTCAGGATATTAATCCAAACGCCAGACAAATATTTTTCTTTGGCTGCGCCCCGGAAAGCAAAGAGTTTTACCAGATTCACAAAGCCGATGATCAGGTGTTGGTCTATTGCCATCAACTGTCTGAATTGGCTACAGATCAAGAGAAAAAAAGAAACCTTTGGGGTATTTTACAGCATTTATTCCCTAGCCCATAATCTCCCTGAGCTTGGCATGCAGTGCCGGCCCTCTCAGGTTCTTGGCAATTATGGTACCGTCTCGATCCAGCAGAAAGGAGGCGGGGATAGCGTTTATCCCGTAGGTCTTAGCAGCGGCTGACTGCCAGTATTTCAGATCCGACACCTGAACCCAATCCAATCCATCCTCTTCAATTCCCTGCAGCCACTTATCTTTGGTGCGGTCCAGTGATACTCCAAAAACTTCGAATCCCTGACCCTTATATTTTTGATAGGCCGCCACGATATTGGGATTTTCCATGCGACAAGGTCTACACCATTGTGCCCAGAAATCTACCAACACGATCTTTCCCCGCAGCGAAGATAACGCCACATACTCTCCTTGTGGATTGGGCAGGTTGATTTCAGGAGCAATTTTACCTACCTGTACATGTACCCGGCTTTTATTTTGAGCACGTACCTGGTCGATGTAAGTCAAAAAATTCTGGGTGTGTTTGGTATCTGGAGGGTTGGCGGCAAAAATATTACCCAGGCTATCCAATAATTCGAAATCCTGCTCGGTGTCCAGATTACCAATTACCTGAAGAACCGCCAACGAACTACCCATCTTGCGGATTTCGTTTTTCAATAATGTCTTATGTTGTTTATCCAGCCCCTCAAATTCCTCCCTGAGTTGGGTCATTTTCTCTTGTTCACCCTGGGCATTGGCCTGGGTAAATTGAATATTCAGTTGACCTACCTTTTGTTGAAATTCCTGGACCAGGTTATTCACACTGTTCAGTTGATCCATCTCCATTGAACCTGTAATAAGAGCCTGTCCCCTGGGTGCGTTACCATCGACCTCAACTTTGAGATCTGAATCGGATAGTATTAGATTTACCATCTGCTTCTCATAGAAGTTAAGCCGGTAATAGCCCGGTTCATCTATGTTAACAGGGTGATTGAACACACCCTGTATCCAGACCCCATTGGGTGAATCTGCCTGGGACAGGGTATCAAACGAAACCTCCAGGGTGTCAATCACCACCACTTGTTTATCGTCGTACTCCTCCAATAGCACCAAGCCGGTCTCTGGGTACTTAATAGTTCCACTTATATATAAACTAGGTTCGGGGGACTGTATTTGCTGACACCCCCACAACAAAAGCGTTACCGATAAACAAAAAAGTGCTTTATACATGATATCTGGATTATCTTATAGGTTAATTCAAATATTTTGAGAATAGTTCATTTGCCAATTTTGGGTCTACATTGCCATCGGTCCGCTGCATCAGTTGACCCATAAAAAAACCCAGTAAACCCTTTTTGCCATTTTTAAAGGATTCCACCTTGTCGGGAAAGGCTTTCAATATCTCAACGACGGTTTCTTCCAAAATATTTTCGTCCCTTATCTGTAGCAGGCCTAATGATGCGGCTATATCCCTGGGCTTGGAATGGGGCTGCTGCAAAAGCTCAGGCAGTAATTTTTGAGCGGCTTGAGAAAAGCTAATGGCACCCTCTTCCACCAGGGCTATCAACTCTCCCACCTGCATGGGCGATAGCAAAAGATCCGCAATAGTCAGGTTAGCGTCTTTGGTGTAGGACCGGATAGGCCCTTTTAGCCAGTTCAATGCAGTAACTGGATCCTTTACGAACTCTAGAGTCTGGGTGTAATATTCGTACATTTCCGGAGACTCAGTCAAAAACTCCACATCGTCTGCACTGAATCCGAAGTCCTTTTGCAATTCCGTTTTTAGCTGGTGAGGAAGCTTAGGCATAGATTCTTTTATCTGCTGCAACCAGTGGTCCGAAATTTCCACCGGGCTAAGATCGGGATCTGGAAAATAGCGATAGTCGTTGAGCTCCTCTTTGGTTCGCATGGCCACGGAGCCTCCGGTTTTCTCCTGAAAACTGCGGGTTTCCGAAGCAATGGCATGGCCGGATTCCACTAAGGATATTTGCCGCTCAATCTCCTGGCTGATAGCCCGGCGTACGTTGCGCAGGGAATTCATGTTCTTAATTTCTACTTTAGGCCCCAGTTCCATTGAACCCGCCGGTCTTACGGAAACATTAGCATCACATCTTAAAGATCCTTGCTCCATATTTCCATCACATATTTCCAAGAAGCGCACCATTTTGCGTATTTCCGCCAATAACTGATAAGCTTCTTCAGGTTGATGCAAAGTGGGTTCCGTGACCAACTCGATCAATGGGGTGCCGGCTCGGTTAAAATCCACCAGACTTTCAGAGGCATCATGCGGATGAAAAGACTTACCGGCGTCCTCTTCCAGGTGAATGCGATTCAGCTCAATTTCCCGCTCGCCTATGTGAGTGGCAATACCGATCTTTCCACCTACACAAATGGGTGTACTATCCTGAGTTAGTTGATAACCCTTGGGAAGATCCGGATAGAAGTAATTTTTGCGATCGAATATCATGTGCTGAGAAATGGTGCTGTGGCAGGCCAATCCCATTTTGATCGCCAGCTCCAGGGCTCTTTTATTGAGTTTGGGCAAGGTCCCGGGATGGGCCAGCGTGATGATGCTCACATTGGTATTGGGCTCGTCTCCAAATCGATTACTGTCGCCGGCAAACAGTTTGCTACGGGTCAGTAATTGAATATGGACCTCTAGGCCAATTACAGCTTGATACTTATCTCGGATTTCTTGGTCCATGACCTAAGAGTCAAGGTTATTAACGCCCAGCATATCTGCCAGGATCACCTGGCCCTTATTTACTACGTTGGGAAGTCCTGTAAGGTCTTTGCCTCCGGCAGTCGCGTAAAATGCCTGCCCACCACCGCCTCCTTTGATCAGGGCCGCCAATTCACGTACCACGGCTCCGGCGTCCCATTTCCGCTCTTTTACCAAATTATCTCCTATGACCACAGCGATTTGAGGCTTGCCTTGTATATCGGCTGCCAAAACGGCTATTAGGTTCTCGACTTGATTGCGTAATTCAAAACTAAGACCCTTCAATGCATCGCTACTGGGCAGTGAAATGCTGGTCACTAAACTGTTGATCTCCCCTATTGGCTTAATCTCTTGCAGCAACCTGGCTTTTACGTTCTGCGTTTGTTGATGCTCCATCTTTTCCAGTTGCTTTTGGAATTCGCCCCGTTCTTTAAGCAGGTTTTCCACCGCCTTGCGAGTGTCCTTAGGATGCTTAAGCAGATCGCTTATGCCCTCCAAGGTTATGATCTTGTCACTAACAAAAGCCTCCGCTCCCTCACCGGTTAGAGCTTCAATCCGGCGTATGCCTGAAGCCACCGACGACTCTGAAATAATTTTAAAGAGCCCGAGATGACCGGTGGCCGGTACATGAGTGCCTCCGCATAGCTCGATGGAATATCCGGGATCGAAGCTTATTACCCTTACCTTATCTCCGTATTTCTCCCCAAACAAGGCCATGGCTCCCATAGACTTGGCCTCTTCAAGAGGCACCTGGTCGTGCACTTCCCTGGTGATGTTCTCACGGATCTTTGAGTTGACCAGTTGCTCTATTTCCTGGATCTGGTCGTCGCTTACTTTACTGAAATGTGAGAAGTCAAAACGCAATATTTTTGGACTCACCAGTGAACCTCGCTGTTGCACATGATCTCCTAAAACCTTTCGTAAGGCGGCATGCAGCAAATGGGTAGCACTGTGGTTGTATTCAATGGCTCGTCGACGCGAACGGTCTACCTCAGCTTGTATAGTAGCATCCACAGGATTGGGCAGTTTATCAGCCATGTGAATAATAAGATTATTCTCCCGCTTGGTATCCCAAACCTTAATCTTATTCTTCTCCCAGAGCAAGTAGCCGGTATCCCCTACTTGTCCGCCGCTTTCCGCATAGAAGGGCGTTTGATCCAATACCAATTGATAGTGGGATTTATCTTTGGTAGTCACCTGGCGATATTTAACAATCTTAGTGGAGGCAGTGGTCTGTTCGTAACCCATGAACACAGATTCATCCCCATCCCTTACCTGGATCCAGTCACCCGCCTCCTTACTTTGGGCACTGCGCGATCGATCCTTCTGAGCTTTCATTTCTTTGGCGAACTCTTCTGTATCCACCTGGCGATTTTGTTCCCTGGCCATTAGTTGAGTTAAGTCCAGTGGGAAACCATAAGTATCATAAAGCTCAAAAGCAAAAGAGCCCGAAACAGGTTCTTGCTTACCCAGGGTCTCTAAATATTTATTAAAACGGTTAAGCCCATTGGACAAGGTTCGTAAAAATGCCGACTCCTCCTCCTGGATCACTTTACCAATAAATTCTTTTTGCTGGTCTATCTCAGGAAATATGTCTCCCATCTTAGTTGCCAACAGGGGGACTAGTTGGTACATAAAAGGATTCTTCAGATCCAGGAAGGTATACCCATAGCGTACGGCCCGACGCAAGATCCGGCGGATCACATAGCCTGCCTTGTTGTTGGATGGAATCTCCCCATCGGCAATAGCAAATACCAGAGCTCGCAAATGATCGGCAATCACGCGCATGGCCACGTCGGCGGCCTCGTCCTTTCCGTAAGGGATGCCCCCCTTGCTGCTGATTTCTTCAATGATAGGCTGAAATAAGTCAGTATCATAGTTGGAGCTCTTTTCCTGAATGGCCCTTACCAGGCGCTCGAATCCCATGCCGGTATCCACGTGATTTTCCGGCAGACTTTCCAGTGACCCTGAGGCCAGGCGGTTGAACTGAATAAACACCAGGTTCCATATCTCGATCACCTGGGGATGATCCTGATTGACCAGGGTGCCGGCCGATACTTCCTCTCGCTCCTCAGGCGACCGCAAATCATAGTGGATCTCCGAACAGGGACCGCAAGGACCGGTCTCACCCATTTCCCAAAAATTATCGGCTTTTCCAAAAGGCAGGATCCGGTCCTCAGGTAATAAAGCCTTCCAGAACTCCAAGGCTTCATGATCCGCCTCTAAGCCATCCTTTTCATCTCCCCCGAAGTAGGTGGCATATAACCTCTGGGGGTCAAGCTCATATTCCTCAGTAAGCAATTCCCAGGCCCAGGCGATAGCTTCATCCTTAAAATAGTCCCCAAATGACCAGTTACCCAGCATCTCAAACATGGTGTGATGATAAGTGTCCAAACCTACCTCCTCCAGATCATTATGCTTTCCTGAGACTCGTAAGCATTTTTGTGTATCTGCTATGCGTTTTGATTCCGCTTTTTTGTGGCCTAAAAAGTAGTCTTTGAACTGGTTCATACCCGCGTTGGTGAACATTAAAGTGGGGTCGTTCTTGATCACCATAGGAGCAGAAGGAACGATCTCGTGCTGCTTCCTTTGGAAGAATTCTAGAAACTTTTTTCTAATATCGTTAGAAACCATTTAAACCTTACTTGGGTGCCAAAATAAGCGGGCTAATTCTTACTATACAGCAAAATAATATTTATATTGCGGCGTTCGAAAAACAGGTATTTCCCTAACAAATAAGCTTGATTTTCGTTAAGTCAGGCAAAATTATAAGAAAATACCAAACTAAGCACTATGGCTAGAATAAAATATTACTACGATACTGAAACCTGCAAATATGAGCGGGTCAAGGTAGGAACGTGGGATGTAGTGCTTAGTCTCCTGGGTTTTCTATCAGTATCCGTAGTGATTGCTATAATCATGGTTCTGGTACACAACACCTACTTCGAAACCCCCAAGGAAGCTGCTCAATCAAAGGAAATCCAAGAGCTGTTGTTGTATTACGAAATCATGAACAAGGAGACGGATAATCTCCAGGAAATGATGGTGGCACTCCAAAAAAGGGACGACGACATTTACCGAGTGATCAATGAAGCCGAGCCCATTCCCGGCACCATCCGTGAAGGAGGTATCGGTGGAACAGACCGCTATAGAGAACTACTAGAGCAGGGGTTGGAACGAGAAGATTTGATTCTTACCAGTTTACAAAAGATAGAACGGCTTAAGAAACAAATGTACATCCAAACCAAATCCTACGACGAGATTGTGGCCCTGGCAAAAAGTAAGGACAAGATGTATGCTTCCATCCCGGCAATACAACCCATCACCAACAAAGAGTTAACCCGATTGGCTTCGGGTTTTGGGATGCGCATAGACCCCATTTACAAGGTTAGAAGAATGCATACCGGTGTGGACTTTTCAGCAACCCGAGGTACTCCTATTTATGCTACCGGTGATGGTGTGATCAAGAAGGTAGTTACCAACTATGGTGGTTATGGCAAAGAAGTGCTGGTTGATCATGGTTATGGCTATGTAACCCGATACGCTCACATGAGTGACTTCAACGTTCAGAAGGGACAGAAGATTAAACGGGGAGAATGTATAGGATACGTGGGTAGTACCGGTAAATCTACCGCCCCTCACTTACACTATGAAGTATTGAAAGACGGCAAAAAGGTGAACCCTGTACACTACTTCTACAATGACCTTAACGAGGACGAATACCAAAAAATTCTGGAGCTTTCATCCATCGAAAACCAGTCTCTTGGATAGCGATTTGGGAGCAAAAAATTTAAAAACAGTCTTTTTCTGAAGACTGTTTTTTTTTGAACTAGTCAATTTTGATATTTGGTTTTTAATTATTTATATTGACAGCGATTTCAATAGCGTGCCCTACAAAGAAAAAGAAATAGAAAAGAAGTACTACTCCATTGGGGAGGTAGCCGCCATGTTCAACGTGGCAACTTCTTTGATCCGATTTTGGGAAAGCGAGTTCGACATTATCAAGCCCAAAAAGAACCGCAAAGGTAACCGTCAATTCACCAAAGACGACATTCAAAACGTTAAGCTCATTTACCATCTGGTAAAAGAAAAAGGGTACACCCTTCAAGGAGCTAAAACCATGCTTAAAAATGGCTCACAGGCAGCCATGGACCGAATGGATGTAGTAGAATCCCTGCGCGATTTGCGGGTGTTCCTCACTGAGATCAAAAGCAAACTTTAATTCCCAGCTTCACATATGGGTGAAGAATTGCTGCACCAGGTAGCCCTGTGCCTGACGCCCGGTATTGGTGTTCGGACTATCCGCAAATTGATCAGCTATTGTGGCTCTGCTTCCGAAGTATTTCGTGCCAATGTTCACCAACTGAGCAAGATTCCGGGGATGGGGCCCAAGACTATTTCCGCCATCCACCAGCAGACTGGCATCAAAGAGGCCCAACAAGAAATCGATGGCGCACGGAAGCTGAATATCCGCCTGATTTTCTATAACCATCCTCAATATCCTCAGCGCCTGTCCAAACTGGATGACGCACCCTTGTTACTCTATGGTAAAGGGGATTTCCAATTTAGTGATCGGCCCACACTGGGGATCGTAGGCACTCGAAACTTAACCAGCTATGGCCTGGCCATTATCGAAGATTTCCTAAGTGCTTGGAAAGCTTTTGATCCGGTTATCATAAGTGGCCTGGCCTACGGGGTAGACATAGCCGTTCACCGATCTGCTATACAGGAAGGGCTCACCACAGTAGGTGTTTTGGGTAATAGCCTGGACATTCTTTACCCCCCTGTGCATAGTGGTACTGCCAAAAGAATGTTAAAAAACGGGGGGTTGCTCAGCGAGTTGAGATTGGGCACCAAACCAGATAGTTTTCAATTCCCCAAACGAAACCGTATCATCGCAGGGTTAAGTGATGCACTAGTCATTATTGAAGCCAGGGAAAGCGGAGGGGCCCTGATCACTGCGGATTTTGCCAGAAAATTTGGCCGTATGGTGTATGCAGTTCCCGGGCCGGTTAATAGCCTATCCAGTAAGGGATGCCTGAAGCTTATCAGACAAGGAGCTGCCGAAATGCTTTGTCGTCCTCAGGAATTGACCGATCAAATGAAGTGGAGTGCCAAAAGCCCCCGCAAAGCAGTTGACATATCCTCGGAGCATCCTCCCCAAATTGCAGAGATTATTGAAGTAATGCAGGAAAAACCACAAGGGATGCATATTGATGAAATTAGTTGGAAAACGCAGTTGCCGATCAACAGAACAGGATCCCTATTGCTGGATATGGAGTTTGAAGGGCTTGTGAAGTGTCTTCCGGGCAAGAAGTTTTCCCTAATCCACAAATGATTTTGGGCATATTCACGTTTTGCATTAGGATTGTAATGTAACTTTGGTTTGCATGCCGCAGGATTTCTATAAAATTTTAGGGATAGGCTATAATGCCAATAGAAAGGCGATTCAAAAGGCGTTTCATAAGCTGGCTAAAGAGCTACACCCCGACCGAAACCCTCAGAATAAGTCAGCTGAGGAAAAGTTCAAATTGGTTTCTGAAGCTTACAAGACTTTGTCCCATCCGGTTAAAAAAAGCCAGTATGACCTGAAACTACGATACGGGTATGCCCCTCCTGTGAAGTCCAAGTCCGCCCGTCCTTATACCCGGGCTCGCATGGACCGGCGACCCAAGACATTCTCCCGCCGAGCCCACATTCTGGGGGGCTTTTCCATTGTCATAATCGTAATTGTGGTACTATTTGCATCTTTTTTCTTGATCCGTTACAATAGCCAGTACAACTTTCATAGAGGCCTAAGTAATTATCAAAACCAGCGTTTTTCCGCGGCCTATTTTAATTTCAAACAGTCGTTGAGTCCGTTCAATCCATATAAAGCCGCGGCTCATTTGTTGATGGCCGACATATGCTACAATCAACAACGCAACCTGCCTATGGCCTCCGACCATATCACTAAAGCTTTCGCCGAAAACCCGTCTGATAGTATTCAGGGGCGCTTGTATTATTTGCAGGGTCAGATAAACCACAAGACCGGACGCTACCCGGAAGCCTATCAGTTGTTTGAACAGTCATTGGCGCTTATTCCCACTTTGGACAGTGCACGATATCAACTAGGAGAGATGGATTCTTTTATCTTTGATCGCTATCAGAAGGCTGTAGAACATTACCAAATACTGACCGATCACAATCGCAATTATTTTGATGCGTACATGGGTCTAGCCTATTGCCATCTCAAACTGGAGAACTACCCTCTGGTGATCAAATCAATTGATAGCGGCCTGGCCCTGCGGCAAGACGTGGCAATGGCCCACTATCTAAAGGCGTTAGCCGCTCAATCTCTGGAGGATGTTGGTTTGGCCTGTACCAGTTACAGGCAAGCCAGTGACCTGGGATTTCAGGCTGCTAAGGACAGTCTTTACACCTATTGCACCTCGGGTGGTGGTTTTGCGTTACCGGAACCAGCCGCAGGAGGATCATGAACTTGTCCCTACCCTATTGGTTAACCGCCCGACATGGTCAATGGTAATGCTTACTTGATCATCTACCTCTAGAGTGAAGTCATCACCGGGCACCAGACAAGTCCCCGTCATCAGGAATACACCCCGAGGAAATTGGCATTCCGTGAAAAGGTAATCCACCAGCTCCTGATGGGTGCGTTTCATGCGACTGATCTTTACGTGGTCCTCATATAAGACTTGTCCCTGTCGTTCAATTTTTAGGCGAATTTCCGCTTGTGGATCTATAGGATCTTCTGGTATATAAAGGCAAGGACCCAAAGCTGCGCATCGTTCGTATACCTTGGCTTGAGGCAGGTACAAGGGATTTTCTCCTTCTATACTACGGCTGCTCATATCATTGCCTGCGGTATATCCTTGTATTTTTCCATGGGCATTAATAAGTAGGGTCAATTCAGGTTCCGGTACATTCCACCGGGAGTCTTTTCGGATATTCACCTGATCCAAGTGACCCACGGTACGCTGACGATGGGATTTATAGAATAGCTCGGGACGAGGGGCATCATATACTAAATCGTAGAATCGATCACCACCCGATCCCTGTGATTCCTCCATTCTGGCTTGCTTGCTTTTGAAATAGGTGACCCCGGCCGCCCACACCTCCTGACCATCCATAGGTGGATCCCAGGGCTCCTGTTCCCAATCCAGTGGTGGTATCTCCTGCAGCGTGCCCGCAAATTCACCCAAATACTGATACAGGTGCTCCCGGTTAACCAGAAGATCCCACTCCTCTACGGTCCATTGGTAGCATCGCCCCTCTTTTATCAAATAAGCTTGATCATTTCTTTTGTAGAGTTTCATATTACCGGCTTCCAGCCAGGCTCATATTCGCGAGACCACATATTAAGGGCCTTCTCATGATGTGGTTTTCCGGTTGCGGTATCTACCCTGAGGGCGGTTTGTTCTTTTTGCGCCATATTGCCCAAATGACAGAGAAGGGTACTTTTGTGCGCTTCGGAGATGGGAGAATTTAAAGCTTCATCCCTTTGAATGGCCTGAAGAAAGTTCAACATATGATAATTGTCCAACCCTCCAATACCTACAAGATCCTGTGCACCTTTGGCGTTAGCTTCTTCTTCCTTAGCTACCCTGACTTGCTTACCCTTCTTGTCGTAGATCTCGTATCCGGTTCTATCGGCGACTATGGTACCTTTATCGCCGTGTAAGGATACTCCCCTGGATCTGTTATTAAAGGGATGCCCATTGCAACTGCGCCCCTCCCAGGTGATCATCTTCTGACCTTCAAAACTGAAGCTCGCAATCTGTGTGTCATAAAACTCCCAATCGTCACTGTAGTGGAATCGTCCTCCGGAAGAGGTAACATGATGAGGAAGATCAACCCCCAGAGCCCAGCGGCAGATATCCATTTCATGAAGTCCGTTGTTGTTTATCTCACCAGTCCCCCAATGCCAGAACCAGTGCCAATTATAGTGCACCAGGTTGTCCTTATACTCTTTTCTGGGAGCTGGTCCTTGCCATAATTCCCAATCCAGCCATTCCGGAACCGCTTCAGGTTTCCCTTTACCTATTGTTCCCCTGGTATTGGCATACCAGGCTTTGCCATAACTCACCTCACCGATCACCCCATTTCTTATCTCTTCCACCATTTCTTTGGATGAAGGCGCTGATCGCTGTTGGTTGCCCACCTGGAGCTTCATCCCGGTTTTCTTCTGGGTTTCGATCAGCCATTCGCCTTCTTGTGGATTATGACAACAGGGTTTTTCCAGCAATACATGCTTGCCGGCATTCATAGCCATAATAGCCATGGGAGCATGCCAATGGTCCGGAGTGGCAATGGTGAGAGCATCAATATCATTGTTTTCCAAAAGCACCCTTACATCTGCGTAGGTCTTGATGTTGGTATCCAGGTAATCTTGGAACCGTTCCTGTACTTTTTTGAACACCCTTTCATCCACATCACATAAAGCCACCACACGGGCTTTATTTCCCATGACCTTGGCGGCGCTGACATGGGCATTACCCCTGCTGTTCAGGCCCGCCACTGCCAGATTTATCCGATCGTTGGCGCCCATGATATTGCCGTAGCTTTTGGCCGAAAACCCCACCGCCAAACCGGCGGCGCTCAACATGCTTTTCTTAACGAAATTCCTTCGATTCAAACTTTGACTCATATTGTAATAGTTTAGAGTTCGCGTATTTTAATGCTGCGGAAATGGACGGTATCCCCATGGTCTTGCAGGAGGATATGACCCTGATTCCATTGTCCGAAGTCATTCCATTTTTTATACTTACTATAGGCTACCAAGGCCCGGAACATTTGCGAAAATCGATCATATTCAACCGTTTTTTCGTGGTTTAACCAGTGCGACACTACTCCATCTTTGGAAACGATACGCGCATGATTCCACTGCTCCAGTCCTTTAAATTGCTTGCCTCTACCGGGCACGGACAGGTTTTCCGGTGCAATCAAATCGTAAAGTGCCGCCACGGTACGGTTTCCGGCTACACCCTGTTTAGCATCAGGATGCCCCTGATCGTCTAACAGCTGGAATTCGCATCCAATAGCAGAGCCAACACTTTGGTTGAGGCCGGGATCCACAAAATACTTGATCCCGCTGTTGGCACCTTCTGTGAGTTTAAACTCCAACTCCAATTCAAAATCAGCGAATTGTTCTCGGGTGATGATATCTCCTGGTCCGGTGGATTCGCCACCGTCAGTGGCCACCACCGTGAGTACTCCATCCTCCATGACCCACCCCTGCTGGGGAAAGTCAGCCTCGCGCGCGCTGCGCCAGCCCCGTGCGGTTTTCCCATCCCAAAGCAAACGCCAGCCTCTGCGCTGTTCACTTTCTGATAGCCTATTCATCAAGTAGCTGATCTCAGGGACCTGCGGGTCTTGAGGCCAACGATATTTTTCCAAATCATCGGTAAGGATGCGAATATCTCTCCATTTTACCTTTTTGCCGGCTAATTCAGCTTTTACACTATGCACTTGTAATCCAATAAATCCGCTTTCGGTAAGGTCGTCTGTCAGGTTGGCGCATTGTACCCCATTAACCCAGGTACTAATATTGTCACCCACTGCTTCTACTCTCACCTGATTCCATTCCCCATTCCTGAAGGCCTTACGGGCTTTGGGATTACGGCTTAAAGGATACATCCACATGCGACGACCCTCATCATAGATACCAGCACTGTAGGCCCGGGGGCTGGGGTCCAGTTCTACCTGATAGCCATGTACCCGCCCATCTTTATAATCTTTTTTACTATGGCTGCGTATTTGCACACCAGAATTAATGGCAGGATCAACCCACACGGTAAATTCAAGAATGAAGTCACCGTAATGAGTCTTCGTAGTAAGGAAGCTATTGGGAGTATTGGCCACCGTAGTTCCCTCCACTAGGTTGTTGCTCCAATGGTACACAGCACTTCCTCCTTTCTGTTCCCAATCCTTAGGATCCTGCAGATGCTTCCAATTCTGAGCGCTGACGTTGATGTTAATACTGGCCACCACCCAGACAGATAGAGCGTATTTTGCCAGCAACTTAAAGGGGATTGATTTCATAATATTAAGATCTACTAGGGAGCAACCGGTGATTTATCCACCTCTCTAAGGAAATCACCCAGATTGGCTTCGTTGGAAAGACCGAGTTTCTTTCTTAAACGATACCGTGCGGTTTTAACACTATCTGGTGATATGCCCAAAATGGTGGAGGACTCCTTCATAGTGAGATTGAGTTTTATTAATGCACAAAGTCTTAGTTCACTGTTGCTTAAGTTAGGGAACTTTTCTTTAAGGACCACAAAGAAATCTTTATGGACTTCCTGGAAATATATTTTGAACTCCTGCCAGTCCTTGTCCAAATTAAAACTGTGATCTACCATACGGCGAAGACTACCCAGCTTCTGAGATATATGAGGCTCACTTTGTTTTTGAAGATCATTAATTCCACCTTTGAGCTGTTCCATGATCTCATTCTTCTGGATAAAATTCAAGGTATAAGTAGTCAGCTCTCTACTTTTGAAGTCCAATTCGTTTCTCAGTTCTTTTTCTCTCAACTTAGAGTTCTTAATACGCAACTGCAGTTGGTTCATGATCAGATAGGCCAATACCACTAGAAACACCAGGCCCGCTATTAGTATATTACGGGTGAGATCATCGAATCGAGCTTGTTGCTGCAGGATACTAATTTCATGTTTTTTTAAGGCTATGGTTTTCTCTCTTTCTGATATCTCGTATTGGGCCTTGAGGTCCGTCATTTGAGCTGCTTTTTCCTCATTGAATAAGCTGTCTTTCATGGTGGTGTAGGCCTCATAATAGCGGAAAGCCTGAGGATAGTCCTGCCGGAATAAGGCGATTTCCTTGAGATCGAAGTAAATATCTTTTAGCCATTTTTTTGAACCGATCTCAGAAGCCAAACTGAGTCCTTCCTGTAAATAGGATTCTGCTTTAGAGTATTGCTTTTGCTTGATATGGATACTGGCAATGTTCTCCAGGTTCTTGGTAACTCCTTCCTTGTCTGCTATGGTCCTGCTCAATTCCAGGGACTGCAGGCAGTAATTTAGTCCTTTTTGGTATTCGCCCATATCACGGTACAATAAGCCCAAGCGGTTGTATGATTCAGCTATCCCATATAGGAAGTTGTCGCTCTTATGGATTACCAAGGCCTTTTCAAAATACTCCAGGGCCTGATCGAATTGTCCCTGCTCGGAGTAAATGGAGCCTAATTTGTTGTAAGTGGTGGCAATCCTGCCTTGCTCTCCCAAGATTTCAAACATCCTGATAGATTCAAAAAAATTCGTAAAAGCATCTGTGAAATTGCGCTGATCGCTGTATACCAGGCCTAAGTTCATTAGGGCATTGGCCTCACCTAGAGTATCACCCAACTGCTGGTATTGGTCGTACGACTCCAAAAGCAGCGGTAAGGCCTTATCGTAGGTGCCCCGCGCCCAGTGCGACACACCGATTACTCGCTTGGCAAAAGCTACCCCGTTCTGGTACTCCAACTGCTCAGCTAATTGCAGGGCCTGTTTTCCATACTGTTCTGATTGGGCCGGTGCAATAGTCCAGTATTCAAATCCCATCTGGTTCCAGAGGTCCACCTTTTGGCGGTCACTCAGCCCTTCTTTATCCAACAATTTTCTCAGACTATCCAGTTTCAGCTGGGATTGGGCCCAAGCGCAAGTTGGCAGCATCAGTAAGCATAAAATAACGAAACTTCGGCTCATGATTTGGGACTGGCTGAATGAACAAGATACTAATTAATCCAGTAAGTATGAATATTTGAGGATGGGCCGTCAAGCTGGAAATACCCCTGAAACCATGTTTAAAGCTTCTTTTAAGGCTTGCTGGTCCAGCTCCAGTTCTTCACCTTGGTCTATCAGGTGGCGGATGATCAATTCAGTAGCCATATTTCCTACCAGATCATCCTCGGCCATAGGGCAGCCACCGTAGCCTCTTAGCGCTCCGTCGAATCTACGGCAACCTGCAAGATAAGCGGCATGAAGTTTTTCCCTGGCTTCCCGGGGATGAGAATGCAAGTGAGCTCCAAATTCCACTTCAGGGAAAGCTGGAACCAGGGTTTCAAACAGATACGTAATATTTTCACGATTACTTATTCCGATGGTATCAGCCAGGGAAATAATCTCAATTTCCATGTTCACCAATTGTTCCACGAAAGCCAAAACCGTTTCCCGGTCGTAGGGGTCCCCGTAAGGATTTCCGAACCCCATGGACAAATAAGTGACCAGTTTCATATTATGTTTTTGGCATACCTCGTGGATAGCTGCCAGGATTTGCAAGGCTTCGGCAATACTGCGATTGGTGTTTCTTTGTTGAAAGGTTTCCGAAAGCGACAAAGGAAATCCCAAATAATCGATGGTCTGCCAATTAGCAGCATGTTGGGCTCCTCGCAGATTAGCCACAATCGCCAACAATTTGGAGGTAGTATCCGTTAGGTCCAAAGATTGTAATACCGCAGCAGTATCTCTCATTTGAGGGATCGCTTTGGGGCTAACAAAGCTTCCGAAGTCGATAGTGTGGAAGCCTACCTTTAACAGCTGACTTAGGTAGCGGGTTTTGACTTCAGTGGGTATAAAATCGTGCAACCCCTGCATGGCATCCCGGGGACATTCAATAATTTTCATGTGGAAATTTACTAATTTGTACTAAATGTGCCCCGAACCCTTTGGTATTAGCCTATGAGATCTACAGTTTACCTTTGTTTATCTGTAATGTTAGCCCTCACCGGCAACCTTAAGGCTCAGGATTTGAGTGAAGAGTTTTCCTTGCTAATACAAAAGTGGCAGGGAGCAATTAATGAAGGGATTTTTGTGGAATCATGGAAGGCCCTGGACGCAAACCTGTTGGAAGGCACGGGGTGCTATGTAATCGAAGGAGACACCATGAGTTGTGAATACCTTCAGATCCGCACTATGGGCAGCTACATAGGGTATTTAGCTAGTGTAAACAACAACCCCCCCGTATTATTCAACCTTAAAACGAAAGGACAGAATTATTGGGAGTTCGAAAACAAGGAGCACGATTTCCCGCAAAACATCCGTTACTCCCTGCAAAGTGACGGCAGCCTTAAAATAGTAGTATCCGGTGTGCAAAAGGGGACCGTACAAAAAGACCAGTTTGTGCTTTATCCGGTTAGGGACCCTTAAGCCCGGACTCGTAGATTTTTTTGAAAGTCATGGCATCTACTACTCCGGTGGGCAGTAATCCCACCTTCTCCTGAAACTTAGATACCACATCCTGAGTTTCACGTTTGAAAATGCCATCCTGCTCCAATTCGTAACCTAAAGCGGTCAGTTGCTTTTGTAAGAGGTATACCAATTGACCGGTGTCATTCAATTTCAGCTCAAGAGATGCGGGGATACTCTCCATGGATTGCTGCAATCGGTAACTTTGAGGACTCAGACCATCCAGCTCTATGGTGATGATATCCTTATTGCCAAAGCCCTGCTGTTTAAGTTGTGCGGAGCTTTTCAATTTACCCTCAATCCGTTGCAACTCCGCCTTTTTCCTAAGGTATTCCTGAGCAAACGATTGCTGTTGAGGATCATCCTGATCTGTATGCAACACATCAATTTTTTCGCTGGCCCAAACGCTGCGGGCGAAATGACCTAGTTCTTCTGCTTGCTGATAGTAACGTGCTAAAAGATCTTGATCATGGTAATTGACATCTATTTGTT
>JAOTYN010000362.1 GCA_029861825.1 Cyclobacteriaceae bacterium | reverse complement strand
TCCCCTTTGTCAAAGTTACACCGCGGTCGACAAGATTGGCCCTGTTTTGGAGAAGTTGAGGCCTAAATTCCCCCAAGTGGAATTTGTCCAAATGACCCTGCCACCTCTTCAGGGACTGGAGAATGATCATTTTGATTGCGTGGTGAGTTTTCAGGTTATCGAACACATTATGGACGACCTGCATTATTTAAAGGAGATCCACCGGGTATTGAAACCGGGAGGGGTGGCATTGATCACTACTCCGAATATTAAGAAGACCTTAACCCGAAACCCGTGGCACATACGTGAGTACCAGGCACAGCAACTGCATGACCTTGCGTCCGGGGTATTCGAGAATGTGCAGGTCAAAGGTATTACCGGCAACCAAAAAGTGATGGACTATTATGATCAAAACAAAACATCAGTGGAGAAGATCACCCGTTTTGATTTACTGGATTTACAGCATAGGCTGCCGTCATGGTTGTTGAAGATACCATACGATTTATTGAATCGAATTAACCGGCGTCGCTTGCAAAAGGGTGACCAAGGGCTGGTTTCTACCATATCCCACGCGGACTACTACATGGTAGACCGTGGGGACGAGGCACTGGATCTTTTTGCTATTCTCACCAAATAGGTCAGTTTTGGAATAGAGCGTAGTGTCTTAGGAATATTTCGTCCAGTTGCTGGGCTTCATCTGCTTCACCCATGGCCTTCATGGTATTTCTCAAGATATCCAAAGTACGCAGATTTATATAAGTATCGCGATTGGTAATACCCACACGGGTCAGATAGCTCAACTCCTCGTCGGCCCGCCGGGTCAAGACTGAGGACACCTCTTTGGCTTTTTCTTCTTCACCTACTTCGAATAGGAGCCTTACCGATTCTGCGGAATAGGGTCCGAATGGCACTGCTTCATCCGGCATATTGTTTAAACTAAGCAGCAGGATCTCCCGGGCTTTTTCCGGCTGTTGTTCTTCGATCAAAGCCTCTGCCAAGGTATTGAGGTAAGATCGGTGTACAGATACCGCTTTGTCCTTGTAATCTTCGGAATTATAGTACACGTTGGAGTTGTCGAGCTCGCGCCATTGGAATTTTTCGGTTACATTCTGGTACATGACGGTGGAGTTAACCCGGTTATTTACCGAAGGTACGTCAAGCTCTGTGTTGAGGTTACCACTCAATGCAGGAGCTTGGTTTCTCATGGGCAGCAGTCTAAAGGTTGCACCTTCCTGCACCACATAGTTGCTCAAGTCCAGGTTTACATTCATCAGAGAGGTCTGATTGAAGTAAATGGGGCGATCCCAATTTGCGGTGGCGATTATATCCAAAATAGCCAGATCGTTCTTGTACAGGGCATTGCCTTTAATAGGAATCACCATCTGTTCTGCTATTAGGTGCTCCTTGCCTGCTGGTATAATACCTTTTCCGGCCACCTCAGCGGAGTCGACTTTCAAGACTACCTGTCGAGCCGGCATAATGCTTATAGAATCATTGAAAGTAGTTGGCAATCTTAACAGATCACTTTCTTCCTTGATCAATCTCAGGTACTGCTTCAGATCCACTGCCTGTCCCTGTAATCGGGGATCTTCTCGAACCAGCACGTAGTCGTTAGATCCACCTTGTTGATAGTTCTTTGGGGTAAGGGAAAAAGGCAGTGGTGTTGATTCATAGGTCGAGCGACGCATTTGATCTATGTACCAATCGGTTGCGAAGTAGGTCAATACGATGACCCGTACATCGGTTCGCACCCCTTCCACTTCCTGGGCGTACCACAATGGGAAGGTGTCGTTGTCTCCTCCGGTAAACAGTATGGCATTAGGGGCACAGGATTCAAGATAATTACGTGCTGAATCAACTGAGAAAAACCGGTCGGATCGATCGTGGTCGTCCCACCCTTGTACCATCATAATTCCAGGTACTATCAAGCATGCTGCGCTCGCAACTAATGGCGCTTTAGTGCCAGTTAAGTATTTTTTCAGTATCTCAGCTAGGGCCATGGTTCCAAAACCTATCCAGATGGCAAAAGCATAGAAGGAGCCTACGTAAATATAATCTCTTTCCCTAGGTTCAATAGGTGGTGAGTTCAAGTATAGGATCAGGGCAATGCCGGTCAGGAAGAACAGCATTAGGGTCACCCAAAACCCTTTTTGGTGATGGCGGTATTGGAAGAACATCCCTATAAGCCCCAAAATAAAGGGCAGCATAAAGAAGTTGTTTCGGGCCTTATTATTGGCATAACGCTCTGGGACTTTTCCTTTAGTGTCCCAGGGTGACAACCAACGGGCATCCTGAACGTCACTTTCCCGGCCGGCAAAATTCCACATGAAATAGCGGAAATACATATGGGTTATCTGGTGCTTAACCAGGAAAACGATGTTGTCTGTGAAGCTGGGTATCTCTCCTTGTTTTAACCCTAACACTTCCCGGTACTTCGACACATGGTTGGGATCATTACTGTAGATACGGGGGAGTATAGTGGTTTGTGTTTGGTCGTACTCGTTCTTGATACGATACTGAGAAATCTCATAGCGGTCTTTCCCTTTTACATAAATGGGCTCACCCTTTGATTGATTTGTTAATTGAGCGGTAAAATATTGGCCGTGCAACAGAGGTCGGTACCCATATTGTTCCCGTTTTAAATAGGAAACAATACTCATAATATCCTCGGGGTTGTTTTGGTCAATAGGAGTATCGTAACTGGAACGGATCGCTACAATGGCATAACTGGAGTATCCTATAAGCACGAAAGTAAGGCCAAGTAAAGCGCTATTTAACAGTTTTTTGTTTTGAGCTTGACTCCAATAGATCCCGTAAACCAGCCCGCCTATTATGAGAAGTCCCATGAAGACGATGCCAGAGCCGAAGGGAAGGCCTAAGTTGTTCACAAAGAAAATTTCAAATCCTCCCGCCAAACTGGGTAGCCCGGGTATGATCCCCGTCATGATGATAAAGATGATCAGACCACTCACCAGCATGGTGACCACAAACCCCATAGTGCTGGGAGTATTTTTTTTGTAGTAATAGATCATGGCCAATGCCGGTATGGTTACCAGATTCAGAAGGTGTACCCCGATGGACAGCCCCATCATATAAGCGATGAGTATAAGCCAGCGATTAGCCCTGCTCTCGTCTTCCATACGTTCCCATTTTAAAATGGCCCAGAATACAAAAGCAGTAAAGAAGGAAGAGAGCGCATAGACCTCCGCTTCACCTGCCGAAAACCAAAAGGAATCCGAGAATGTATATGCCAATGCGCCAATAGCGCTGCTGCCGATTATAGTATAGGTTTGCGCAGTTGTGATATTCTCATCGGCTACCTTGAGCAGTTTGCGGGCCAATAACGATATAGACCAGAATAAGAATAAAATGGTAAATCCTGAGCTTAGCACGCTGATCATATTGATCCAAAAAGCCACTTGCAGTACATTGCCAAATGCCAGAAAGGAGAACATACGGCCTAAAAGCAGAAAAAATGGAGCCCCTGGAGGGTGTGGCACCTGTAACTTGTAACTGGAGGCAATGAATTCTCCACAATCCCAAAAACTAGCGGTTTCTTCCACTGTGAGAATGTAAACCAGGGTGGCAATGGCAAATACAGCCCAGCCTGCTATGGTATTAATTCTTTGAAATTTTGGCATTTTTGTTTGGTAATTTTAACTGGCGAAAATAATAAATAATTAAGCAATGGCCTTTTAAAAAGCCATTTTATTAATTTTAACTAATTTGTCTTCATAGTAAACGGGATTTCGCAGTCCAGGGTATAGATAAATACTAGGAAAACCAAAGGTAGCGTTTAATGAATAATGATACCGAGGATGAAAATAAGTAAGGTATTTATATTAACGCTTTTTATGAGCTTCAGCGCTTTGGGCGGGGAAGCTTATGCCCAGTGGGACAGCACCGGTCTGTTACTGATGGACCGGGATGTACAGATTGACGCCACTCAGGCGGTTAATGATATGTACAATTTCAAATTTGAACAAGCTGAAAAACAGTTCCGATGGTTGATCCAGGATTATCCTGAACACCCGCTCCCCTATTTCCTGCTAGGGCTAAGCCAGTGGTGGAAGATGGCCCCCAATATCGGTAATGGGCAGTACGATGATCAATTTACCGATTACATGGATCGCTCTATTGAGCTGGCGAAGGCTCTGTATGATGAAAATAAAAAGAATGTTGAGGCTAGTTTTTTCCTTTCCGCGGCCTATGGATTTAAAGGACGGTTATATGCTGAAAGAAAGCAATGGCGAAAAGCTGCCAGTGCTGGAAAACAAGCATTGAAATATTTGGACAACAGCCGTGGCAAATCCGATTTAAGCCCTGAGTTTCTTTTTGGTGATGCCCTCTATAACTATTATTCCGTCTGGATTCCGGAGAACTACCCTATTTTAAAGCCGATCCTGGTGTTCTTTAAGAAGGGAGATAAGGAGTTGGGGATTCAACAACTTCAGGAAGTGGCCAATAATGCTTTCTACACCCGAACCGAAGCCCAATTCTTTCTAATGCGCATTCTGGCGCTGGAACAACAGGACCTGATAAAGGCGCTTCAAGTAAGTC
>JAOTYN010000361.1 GCA_029861825.1 Cyclobacteriaceae bacterium | reverse complement strand
GGGCATGCCTTCCGTTTTCACCCCATAGCTCAATTAATAGCTCAGAAGCCCCGTCCAGCACCTGGGGCTGACCGGTGAAAGCAGGCCCGCTACGAATGAAGCCTTGCACTTTTAGGATCCGTTCTATGCTATCCAGCTGTCCAATGTCGTTTTTAATGATCGACAACAGCAGTAGCATGGTATCTCTGGCTGCCTGCTTAGCTTGTTCAGGATCTACTTCCACACCCACGGCTCCGGTCAATTCACTTTTGCGTCCTGAAATGAATAAAATGTCATGGTACCGCTGAGTACCTAAATAGTTGGCGACAGGCGGCGGGGGGGAAGGTAGTGTCAACCCTAATTGCTGAAGGCGGCTTAAGATGTTGTCCATAGCTTACAGGTATTTAATCCTTTTGTAAAGATCATAACCTTGCGCCAACGCTGCCCGGATAGCCTGGTATAGATGGACATCGTCTTTCTTAATATGAAAACAGGACTTACCTTTCAAGCATTTCAAAAGTGCCGGGTCAAGATTCTTGAATTCATGTGGGTGGGTATAAATCGGAAAAAAATAGAAGCCTACAAATCCCTTGTTTATGGCCGTTGAGGCAAAGTACATGCCCTTTTCAAGCTTATGTGGCAGTTGTACCTCCTTGGTCCCGTACAAGTTGTATTGGTGCGTTTTCTCACCTCTGACTACGAGTTCATTGCTATAGGCCCCCAGCAGGATTTTCAGCTGCCCAAATATTTGGGATTTCAGTAAATCGGTCATGTTCAAGTAGTTGTAAAATACAAAAATTGAATCACAACGGAAAAAGTATATGGGTGAGCTCACATTCCCACGAAGTCTTCGTGGAGGATGAGATTAACCAGCGGGTGGTTTGGCCCAGCTACGAGCTCTTGAATGTTGAATAGAAATTTAAAAAGAACAGCTGTGGTGAGTCACGGCCGTTCTTTTTACGCTATTGGCTAAACCACCTCACTAGGGGCAGGTGTGCTTTGATGGTTTAAATATTTCTCCAGCCAATCCGAACATTCACGGAAATTGTCGAAGCAGTATTCCCGTTCTATCAAGCCGGGAATGACATTAAACCTTTCAAGTAAATCTAGTGGCTGTCCATGCACATCGGTAAACACCACCTTGATCCCCTGACCCTGAAGTTCCATGATGGCATCTTCCATAGCGTATATTCCGGATTGATCAATATAGGGCACTTTGTCCATACGAATAACCACCACTTCCACGTTGGGCAAGGCTCGGATCATTTCCTGAAATCGTGCAGCAAACCCAAAAAACAAGGGGCCATCAAGGTGTTTGATAAAAATTCTGTCTCCCACACGATCTATAGTATCGCCTTCATCAGCCCAGGGAAGCTCCCTGGAGAAGTCACGAAGAGGTGCGGTTTTGGCACGATGCTCTACCACATCGGATATCGTTTTCATGAAGAGAATGGAGGATAATATAAGGCCAATGGCTACTGCTTCAATCAAGCCCACGAACACCGTAAGCGCCAGCACCAGTAACATTACCGCTACCTCACTGACTGCCAGGATACGAATATGCTTCAAACCTTTATAATCCATCACTCCAATGCCCACCGTTAGTAGAATACCGGCCAAGACGGCAGCGGGAATTTTAGATGCCAAAGGACCAAGGGACAACAAAATTACCAACAGCAATAGACCTGCAATCATTCCTGACAGTTTGGTTTTTCCACCGGATTCAATATTTACCACCGTACGTATGGTAGCCCCGGCTCCAGGGATTCCCCCAAATAAAGCCGCAATGGAGTTTCCTATACCTTGACCGACCAACTCCTTGTTGGGGTCATGCTTGGTTTTGGTCATATTGTCAGCCACCACGGAGGTCAATAAAGAATCTATGGCTCCCAAAGCCGCAAGGGAAGCGGCTGTAAAAATGTAGGGCGCCACCTGACCTAATTTAAAGCCCGTAAATATTTCCAATTGCAGCAAAGGGAATCCGCTGGGGATTTCCCCAATGGTCCTATAATTGGGAATAAAGGCATAGGCTATCCCGGATATAACCAGTAAGGCTACCAAATTGCTGGGAACTATCTTGGTTATCCTCTTAAAACCGTATATGATCAGTAAGGTTGCCAAACCAAGGATTAGGTCAACATACTTTATATTCTGCACGGCCCGATTCATGACACTCAATGAACCAATTACACCGCTGGAACCGTCGGAGGCCAGGGTTTTGGCTTCACGCATAATCTCTTCATTAGAAATCTCGCCGGCTCGACGTACGGTTTCTTTAAAATCTTCCAGGACCAGTATTTCCTCGGCCGCTTCTTCTTTTAGGATCCGCTCCAACAATACTTCCTCCGCTTCCGGTTTGAACTGGTTAACGAACTCCATATCCTCTTTAGGATAGTAACCCAATAATGGCAGCACCTGGCTAATAATGATGATCACACCGATACCGGTCATGAATCCGGAAACCACGGGATAGGGAATGTACCTTATATAGCTGCCCACTTTTATTAATCCCAGACCGATTTGCATTAAACCCGCCAGGATAAATACCAATAATATAGCCGGGAGTGCTCTCTGCATATCTCCTTCATTGGCCGCAATAATGCCCGCAATCACCACCATGCTGACGGCAGTCATAGGAGCAGTCGGTCCGGAGATCTGAGTGTTGGTACCCCCAAACAAGGCCGCAAAAAACCCGATAAAGATGGCTCCGTATAAGCCAGCGGCGGCGCCTAGTCCGGATTGCAAACCGAAAGCCAGAGCCAAGGGTAAAGCCACAATACCGGCGGTAATGCCGCCAAACAGGTCTCCCTTAAGATGTGAGAAATCAAACCCAAATTTTTTCATTTCTATTAATTAGTTGAGAGGTTAAAATGTACTATTCCTGAAGAACAGGGGTAATTAAACAATGGTGAAGCCCAATTCAATGGATTATACTACAGGAGTTCAGGAGGGGGTGAGATCTGCTCGGGATGGAATATGGATTCCTGGTAGGTGTAATAGGAATCTGCTTTTACCAGGCTGCAGGTTAGGGTATTCTGATAGGTGTTGGTCAAAGGTACTTTATCATCCAGCTCCTCACCTTGCTTTTCCTGTTTTTCGCTTTCCATATCGTAAGCGTCGTAACAGCCGATATGGGGGGAGTTCTCCAATACCGTCAATAAGGGAGCTGCCAGGTTTACCATAAAAAGTGCGGTCAACATATAAACAGCCAATGAACGCCAGGGATTAAAAGTATAAATCTTTCTCACAAGAGATCAGTAATTTCCGGATTAACTGAAAAAGTTAGTGAAATGTTTATTTTTCACCAAAGGTTTACGGTCAAATGCTAAAAAATGTTTTGAGTTACTGAAGTTCATCGGAAGGCGAACAATTAACAATTAGCAATGGGCAAATGATATTGGGGGAATATTAAATTACCTCCAACAATTTGCGGCTGGCTACGAATTTCTCACCAAACACTTCAATGGGATGAGCCTTGAGTCTGGGGGCGTGATCCCGGACGTAGCTTTGATAGTGTTCCTGGGAATGAAACCAGTAGCTGAAATAATAAGTATGAGCATCATCCAGCGACTTGGTTATCTGTGAAGAAACGATCAGCCCGGTAGCCATTAAATCGGGAACATGGACTTTCTTCATCCAGTCCAGCCATTCACCTTCGATTTGCGGTTGGACCACTACTTGGACCTGATAAATAACCATAATTCTTAAATTTATGGTAGAGTGTCGTCTTCAGTGGCGATGGGCTTAGCTAACCGGCTTATGGTTCTGATCTCGATACTTCTCTTTCCAATCCCAGTAGGTCTCGAAAAAATTGTCGTGTAAATCAATATCCTGCTCATGTTGTTCGGGCAGGTCAACCATTGTTATCGGGGCCCAGGTACCGGAATGCGGGTCCGGATAGCCCACGCGATCGATGATACTAAAAAAACGGAACAAGACAGTGGCGGTATTGTCTTTGAAAACCTTTTCCAAAGCACTGCGCAAATTGGGGTTGTCCGGAAGCTCTGCCAGGATCTGCATTTCTTCAGCTGTCTTACTCACATCCGGAGGATAAATAGAGCGATCTTCCAGAGGTGAATCGAATATCTTCTCAATAGCATGGTGGGTTTGTTCTTGAATAATGCGGTGAAGATCAGTCAATAAGGTTTTGCGGTTTTGGTCAGAGAGTTGCATAGTAGGAGCCTTTTGTGTTTATACAAGTACCGTAAAAACGGGGTCAAATTCAAGCTCAAGTTCAATCTCTCAGGTAAATAGGCCCCAACAGACTAAAAATCGGACTTACCAGGAGTGGAATATGAGAACAATGAACAGTTGGCAATAAGCAATTAACAAATGGGCAATTAACAATGGGACAATTAACAATTTTTGCATAGCGAAGATTTTAGCTCATATTTAGAATGCGATTTATATAAGGAATCAACAAATCTAAGCAACCATGGAAGTTAACATTCACAAAAGTAGTCATGGCGGCAATGCCGTATACGGATTGGGATTTATCGGGGCCGCGGTTTATTATATTTCCCACGCAGCTGGTTTTTGGGCAGGGGTGGTAGGTTTCCTGAAAGCTG
>JAOTYN010000360.1 GCA_029861825.1 Cyclobacteriaceae bacterium | reverse complement strand
AAATTGCCTGCTTTCCGGTCATCCTGCGAATCCCCTTATTACATTACAATATTTTCAATGTTTCCAGGAACAGATCTATGATCCTGCTGTCCTCAGATCCACCTTCACTAAGTAGCATGGTTACTACCAGGATGCCTTCATCTTTACCTCCATATGCTGCTACGGTGTAGATCTCTTTTTCCCCCTTATAGGTTAATGTGGTGCGCACTCCTTGTAGGGTATGACCGCTTTCGAGGGTCCTACTGAAAGGGCTTTCCGATTTGGTATAACCGTAATTGACGCTCTCTTTGGTGATTTCATTCATCATTAATTGGGTGAGTCCACTGGGGTCAATAGTTTTATATTTTTGCACCATAAATCCTGTGCCTGTGGAATTCAGGATGGCACATTGTTCGATCCCTTCATCAACCTTGGCATTGGTTACCCTGAAGATCTTATCATATTGGAAAGAGATCATATCATCGCTATAGGTCAGCACGTCCGGCTGCATTAACCTGAAAGATATCTTTTCTCCTGAAGATGTTTTATGGGTGTAATCGCTATCCAGGTTTACCCTTAGGGAGTCACCATTAACAATAATGATATAATTTCCATCGTCCTGGCCAAAGGCTAGGGAACAAGCGAAGAGGAATCCCGCAAAGAGTAATGCTATTTTCATCAGAGTTGGTTTGTAAGATCTCAAGACCTTAGTTTAATAAGTTTTGTCGGCATGTGGTAGCAATACCAGAACTTTCGTAAAAGATCTTTATGGGTCACATACCGATATCACCACTTTACCGGCGTGTTTACCTTCCCCAAAATACTGAATTGCCCTGGGAACTTCGCTCAAAGGATAAGGCCCATCAATAATGCATTTGATCTGGTCATTTTCATAAAGTTGGTTGATATATTCCAAGCCCTTGTTTGGTTTCAGTGGCAGGATATCCAGGGTTTTTTGGCTGAACCTATTAATGAATCCTTTGAGCAGGAACATTTGCAGTAAACGAGGTAGTGCCCCACCAACGGTGATGTACCTACCCTTTGGTTTTAAGGAACGTAGGTAAGCAAATGGAGAGCGGGTAGTTTTACAGTCCAGAATAAGGTCATATTGTTGCCCCTTTCGGGTGAAATCCTGTTGGCGATAGTCGAGGACATAATCGAACCCCAGGTCTTTCATCATGTTAAGTTTTTCACCGGTGTCCACTCCGGTCACTTCAGCATTATATTGCTTAGCGATCTGCAAGCCAAAGGTACCTACGCCACCGCCACCGCCGTTTATCAGGATCTGCTGACCCTCCTGGATCTTTCCCAGGTCTCGCAACCCCTGGAGCGCTAGCATTGAAGCATGAGAAATGGAGGCTGCCTCCTCAAAGCTCATATTTGCAGGCTTATGCACTAGCGCATTTTCATGGATACATAGGTGTTCGGCAAAGGTACCGAATCCGTATGCTGAGGTATCACCATAAACCTGGTCTCCTTTTTTGAATGAGGTCACTTCTGGCCCTAGAGCCTCTACGGTACCGGCCAACTCCATCCCGGGTACCGGTATTTTAGGTTTTCCCAGTCCGTACATCAAACGGTACAGGTAAGGCTTGCCTCTCACCATGCTCCAGTCGTAATCGTTGATGGCGCTGGTGTGAATTTTAACCAACACCTGGTGATCTTGAGGTTTGGGCTGAGGTATTTCCTGAAGTTGAAGTACCGATTGGGGAGGTCCGAATTTGGTAAAAACCATGGCTTTCATAGAACGAGCTGCTTATTTCTTCTTGAGCTGATAACGGAAGAGAAATCTAATGGTTACTTCCACTGCCTTTTCATCAATTTGCGGTTTTGCTAATTTAAATGGTAAGTCAGTGAAACCAACCCGCTGGAGTAGGTTTTGGTATCGGATAGCTTAAGAGTAGTTCTTTGGGATATATTTTGAAATAAGGGTTTACCGGCGCCTAGAATTATGGGGTGCACGGCCAACCAGAACTCATCTACCAAACCTAAATTCATCAACGAAGTAGTAAGACTGGCCCCACCAAACAACCATATATCTTTACCCGGCTGCTCCTTAATGCCTTTTACTTCAGCTTCAATGTCACCTTGAATCAAAACGGCCCCGGGCTTCACTTCTTTAAGGGTATTGGAAAACACATAGTCCTGAAATTTAGGAACTCCAGGCATTTGGGCATCGCCCATGGATAGAGTGAGCTCGTATGACTTCCGACCGTAAAATACGCTGTCAACGCGTTGAAAGAAGTCGGACATGCCATAATCCTGGTCCGAAAAGCACCAATCATATTCTCCTTGTGGTCCTTCGATGTACCCATCCAGGCTCACGGCAACTGCTAAAATTACTTTTCTCATGGCGAGGGTGTATAATTGTAAAACTGAAAATATAAGATGTTCAAGTTAACCTTTTCCATTAACTCTAATCACATGTAACCTTGATGATATTGGGAAAATCTACCTCCTGGCAATTGATCTTTATGCTGTCAATATTGCATTCAATTACCATTATCGCAGGTATTTGCATTAATGAAAGAAAGATATATACCCGATGGTGTATCAACTACAACCCGAACTATTCTACCTCTGCAAATGATATTAAACCGGAGGGAGGCACCTCAAATATATAGGCGCCTTGCTTCAGAGATACGGTATTTTTTTCTATTTCAATACCGAGGCAAGACTTAATAATGTACAGGTACTGTTTCTCAGGGCCTTTCACAGCTAATAAGATTTGGTTGGAAGCATTTGCATTGATCACGTCGAATTTTGGGGGCCCGTTGGTTTCCGTGGGAATTGCCAAATTATCGTACACCGTACTGATTTTCTTGTCTCCACTCCAACCGGAAATCAGAGGATAGTTAGCCAATGGGTTGACGGCTTGGAATTCCCCATCCAATAAGACATTCCGATTTGTCACCCAGTAGTCCACATAAAACTTGATCATGTCGAAGTGATCTTGGGGGATGTCTTCTAGCCGTACAGAGATTTGGGGAACCGAAAAGAGAACATTAAGTAATTGCAGTGCTGCAGTTTCAACAGGTTCATCATAATGCCACATAAGCATGTCGGAATGAACTGCTGTGGATCCGCTTAACAACCGTAGATCGGTGGTTCTGACCCGGTTGATCAAGGCCAGATTGGGGCAATCAGCAGCCCTGAACATGTTGCCGTATTTTCGCATAGCTGGTCCTGAATAAGGCTGCCGGAACTCAATCATGATATCCGGTTTGATTTTCTTAAGTTCTTGAACCAGACTGGTCATTAGGACATCCGTGGCTTCGTTTACAGAGGCATAGTCCCGTCCTTCGGTGGCTTTCAGCACCGTTTCATCATCAGCAGTAAACCTGCCGATGAAGTCTAATTTAAAACCGTCCAGATCCCACTCCTTAACTGCTCTTACATAGACTTGTATAATGAAATCACGAACCTCCGGAAATCGCGGGTCCAACACGTAGGTTCCCTGTCCATCCCAATAACGGAGGAACTTTCCTTTCATGCGATCATAGGCCTTGGATTTCTCCCCCACAAAGGGCACAGCATACCACAGCACGAATTTCATTCCTAAATCATGCACTTTTTGCACGAGTTCCTTCATCTCTGGAATCCGTTCAGGTTCCCAATCACCGGTGAATGCATAACCCCTGCTGGCATCCAGTGTTTGCCAGCCATCATCTACTATTATGGATTCAAATCCCATTTCTTTGGCCACCTTGCATTCACTTAGGATAGCATCGGCGGATACATTTTGATGGTAACTATACCAGGTAGAGTATACCGGTAATCTAGCCACCTCCGGTACGGTCAGCGGCTGGTAGTGCTCAAAAGAGGCCCACCAGGCCGCTACCTCTTGAATAGAGACAGCATAAGGTAAGTCACGGGTGTCCAGTCTCACTTTTACTTCATATGTTTGCAGTTCTTTATGTGCTTCAGAGAAAAATTTGATCTCATTGTATATCATCCCATCTTCCTCCCGCACTGAGGTAGAACTAACCACCGTGTTCAGAGCTTCTGAGACGGAGAAGGTGACACGGTTGAGATCGTCATGGCCGAATAAAGTTACCACAGGAGCCTCTTTAGCCAGCATAGAACGAACTTTGGAGGGATTCCAATCCGGTTTGATGGTTTTATTGGTAAAGCTAGCACTGCTCCAATAACCAGCGATATTGCTGGAGGGTAATTGCCATTTTAGGGAGAAAGGAGGAGGAGTGGCGCCTTGTTGGTGAGTGAGTTTCAAGGTGGCCAACTCCAAACCATCGGCTATTTTGTCGATGGTGACATCCACTGAAAAGTCCTGAAAATCCCCCACAATTTGGATTTGGTTACCCGAAAGATCAAAATTACTCACTGCCTGGCCAGCGGAGATTTCTGGGCTTAAGGAATGCAATAAAAAAATGCCGACTCCTATAGTCAGCAATTTATTAAGGCGGCGGTTATTCTTTGATTCCATATTGATATCGGTGTGCGATGAGATAAAATATTGATATTGGCTGAGCTCGCCTTGCCAGCATAAGCTAATAAAATTTCTCATAGAGATATTAAAATTTATTTAATAACTGGATGATAGAAATTTATCCTTAACCCAAGAAAATCAATATTA
>JAOTYN010000028.1 GCA_029861825.1 Cyclobacteriaceae bacterium | reverse complement strand
TTGGTCAAACTTACCTTGTTGAGCCAGCACATTGCCCATCATCCACCAGGAGTGGCCAAAGGCACTATCCAACTCCAGGGCTTCATCAAGTGCGAATTTAGCTTCATCATATTGCCCTAACCAATAATACATGGAGCCTAAATCGGCGGTATAAATGGGTGTTAAAGGGTCCAGCTCTTTAGCTAATTTTTGTTCCTTCAATGCCTCTTCCCGCTGACCGAAGATTATTTTATACCAGGCATAGTGAAAATGATTGATTGCCAGATCGGGATTGAGGTTACTGGCTTTGATAAAAGCCTGCTCGGCACCTTCCCAATCATTTTCGTGATACAATTTGATCATGGCCAACACTGCATGCGCTTTGGCCAAGGTGGAGTCTAATTCGATGGCTCTAGCAGCAGCAGCCTTGGCTCGTTGCCAATAGGTAATGGAAGGATTGGGGCCATGCAAAAGGGCGATGTACCCTTCGGCCAGACCGGCATAGGAATAAGCATTGGCCGGGTCATTCTCAATGGCCTGATGGAGGAAGTCCAAACCCTTTTGAAAATCTGCAGGCGTTGATTTATTGAGAAAATAAATCCCCCTTAGGTAGGCCTTATAGGCTTCAGGGTCAACCTGCTTTTTTGTATCAAGCCGCTTTTTATCCTCTGCCGATAAGCGTACTTCTATGCTTTGGGCGATATCTTGAATAACACTGCTTTCCAGAGACAGTATGTCGTTGATCTCCCGGTAGTACTCCTGAGCCCAAATATGACTTTCTTCAGGAAATGGTTTTATCAATTGTAGTTGTAATCGCATGCTATCCCCAGTTATGAATACCGATCCCTCTACGATCACATCCACTCCCAGTTCTCTGGCGATATCTTGCATCAGCAAATCACTTTTGGGATAGCGCAAGGTGGAGGTCCTGGAAATAACCCGCAGTCCCTCTATGGTGCCTAATTCACCAATCAGCGCATCATGAAATCCAGCGGTGAGGTATTCCTGATCCGGGCGATCCGACAAATGCTCCAATGGGAGAATGGCTACAGAAGGATTATCCGGGATCTCTCCCTTACTATTTTTGGTCATCACCAGGAAAACGGCTGCCAGTGCCACCACTGCTAAAAAAGCAATTAGTATTGCTTTTGATCTCTTGGGACTTCCAGATGCAGGCTGTTTAAGGTCTGAGCTTTCTGTGCTGTGGCGAGGGCGCACCCCTACCCTTTTTTCAATTATCCTGGCTTTTTCGTCAGGTTCAGCATGCGGGATCTGATTTCTTTTTTTTACCTCTCCCGGAGGATAACCATAATGCTCGTGAAAACAAGTATTAAAATATGAGGTACTGCTAAATCCCACCCGGTAGGCGATTTCAGAGACATTGCCCACCTCCTGTTGCAGCAATTTCATGGCCTCATTGAGTTTTACTTCGCGAACAAACTGGCTTACGGACTGGCCTTTAAGCAGTTTAAGCCTCCGGTGTAATTGGGATCGGCTGACCCCTTTTAAACGAGCTAGAAGTTCAACGCTGAACTGTTCATTCTGCAGGTTTTCCAAAACAATGTCCTGGAGCTCTTGAAGGAATTTATCATCCTGTGAATTACCTGCAGCATACATGATGGTTCGCTGTGGTTAGGTGGCCATTGGGTGGGTATAGCGTTATTACCAATATACTAAATAAATTCAATTACTTGATTGGTGGATTGGGTGAAAAGTAACGAGATATAGAGTACATATTTCCATTCTCTCAACGACCATTCGATACTCTTCAGACCCTTTTTTGGCACTTATTTTGCTATTTTTTAAATATGCACAAACCATTGATAGTCATATTATTGCTTATTTCTACTTCTTTCAACGATTGCAAAGCACAATCACCGACCATTACCTTCGCTAGCTCCTATTACAAAACTACAGCCGGTGCCATTGGTCCCACAGGAATCATTAGTACTACCACCTACGATTTGAAACTCAATTCCCCTAAAACCATTATGTTGGACCACGCAGTTATTTCCGGGTTACGTCTATTGGGGGACGGGATCATAATACCGACCAACAAAGAAGGAACCATAGAATTCAGGGTCCGTATTACCACTCACCAGAAAGATACGGTTTGGTATAATGGAGAGATTGAATTCCAAGGTATTGTAGTCCCGGCAAATGTGCTCAAAATCCTCAGAACCGACCAAATCAAGGATGCTCCTGCCATGGTCCTATACCTGAGAAGTGCGGGATTAAATCACATAGTGATTAAGGAGAAGTTTGATCAGGAGCAAAGTCAGTATAACAAATAACTATACCCCTTCTTGAAAAGGGTTGATCAAAAACTGATCATATTATTCAAACAGACCGGCATCTAGCCCGGGAATAACCTGCAATGCATTTTGGTAATACACTTTCTTTAAAACAGAATCCGGAAGGTTCAACCCATACATTTTCCAGTGGGCATGACGTTTACGATAGTAATCAAAATATTCATCTTCGGTCTCCAACACCCGGAAATAAGTATAGTATTCCTCCTTTTTATACGTGTCCTTACCCATCATGACCCGGTCCTGGTATTGGATCATCCATTTCCGGGCATTTCGGGGTTGCCGACCTAATTCCGCCAATACAGCACCCAGTTCCGTATACACATTGGGCAGTTCATCAAAAAGATTACCCAACCGATCCAGATCGTTGCCGAACCATCCTAGATGGGCGTTGATGAAGGTGGTACCGGGATGTTTACGAAATACGTGGTGCTGTTCCGCCATGATCTCTTCAAAGGACGGATACTTATCCGGGGAACGGTAACGGCTGGGGTGCTGTTTTAACTCCAGCCACCGCTCATTGTGCTTGTCCTTGTCTAGCCAGAAAGCCTCCGGTTCACCCGAATGAATCAATATGGGAATTCCTAACTCACCGCATTTGGCCCATATGGGATCTAACCTGGGGTCATTTATAGCTATCCGATTACCTTCATTGTCTTTGTCAGTCAACCCCAGGCCTTTATATACTTTCAACCCCTTCACTCCCTGATCAACGGCCTCTTCAATAATACCTAAAGCATTATCGGGCCACCCTTCGTCATCCAACTGTTCGAAATTAATATTAAGGAAAATGGCAAAACGATGGTCCAAATGGTCCTGCACATTGTCCAGGGACCACTCCAGGTATTTGCCCCTAAAGCCGCTGAGGTTTACCATTACCGCCATGTTGAGTTCATCCATTTCCGCCACCAGTTTGTCCAGATTTTGAACGGGCATGGTCCATTGGTGATTGTGCACATCTATAAAGGGGAATTTTGACCGGGTGAGTAAGGTTTCCGGCACTTTCAAAGTAGAGACCGGTTCGTACTCTTCCACGTCCATCACATTCAGCCGATACTGAATTTTACTGATGGCCCAATAGACAATGCCCAGAAATACCAAAACCGCTAGCGGTAATAGCAACCATTTTTTCATAGGCAGCCTTTATTGCACGGTAATGGGCACGGAGAACAATACCTTACCCCAAACAAAATCTATCTGCGCTCCATTGTCGGTGGAGTTGATGTTGATGGTGAACATCTCGGTTTCGTTGTCCTGCATGGTTACAGGTGCTTGCACCTTCGCAACATCCAACTCTGGGTCTGCTTCCGCGACCGCAAAAAATACCCCCAATTCGCTGTTAAGAGAAACCTCAAAAGATTGAGCACCGGGCACCGCATACATGCGATAGGATCCTGCACTAACCGGTTCTCCTGCAAAAAGAACGTCCTTGTTGAAGGTAATCTCTGTAGCCTGATTGGCACCAAGCCGCCAGTATTGGCCATATGGCTGCAACGCGCCATCGGCTTCTTCTCCGAAGATCAGTCGGCCTTTTTTATAAGGCTGGCTGTAATTTACGGTTATTTCCAGGCCCTGGTTGGAATATTCAGTAGTGGCCGGTGGGCTAGCGGGTTCGGCTATAAATAATCCGTAAACCACCCAAAGTATGAACAGGAGCAACAGCGCTCCTAACCCGAATAATATTTTCTTAAGCATAACTTTAATGTTTTTTGATTTGTAATTATGAAGGTCCGCGTCGCATGGGACTCACACAAATGAAGGAAAAATAGCAGTGGTTTCAAAATATATAGCGCTTTCGCCAACCATGGTTCACCGGTTTATTCTCTAGTTTTTACCATCTTCAACATTTTAATAATCCGGATTTTGTCAATTTCATTAAAGGACTTGACTTTTATGTGTTTCATGGTTTTCCCACTGCCTTCGAAAAGAGATTGTTCTTCTTTTGATAGTCCTTTTAACGAAAAGCCCAGGTTAACATGGTTTTTTAGAGCTACCATGTAATACCTGCCATTATCATAGGCTGGCACCCCCCATTTGATCTCTTCTTTAATATTAGGGAAGGTTTCAAATATAATCTGCCTTAACTCTTGGCAAATTTCTTTTTGTGGAGATTCCTGTTTTTCAACATACTCGCTTACATTTTTGTCCATAGTTGTTTCTTAAATCCTATCAACTTATTTAAGCATACAATTACCGACCTGCAATGATGGTAGTCATCGTGGACAAAGTGAATGCTTAATAACTGAACAATGGAGTGGTGTGAACACGAGGTCTAAAGGTTTTAAGGTCAAGTTATTTTTATCCACATATCAATAATCCCATTGATTCATTATTTTAGCATTTAAATTATCTTGAATGACGCATTACTCTTTCATAATTTCCATTCTTATGCATAGATCACTACCTATACTTATAGGCTCACTGTATTTGATTCTTTCGGCCTGTCAGACCAACTCGAAAAAGACTGCCCTGCAACCAAATAGCGAAACGGCACTGGAAAGCAAAAAGGTGACTATCGAAGAGGTAGAAGCCGGAATACGCACCAATATCGCCGCCAGGACGGAGCAAGGAGAAGGCTATTTCAATTTTCAAAAAGATACTATTGACCTCAGCCTGAAATTGGTACGGGTGCATACGGAATACCTTTCTGTGCTGGGCCCTAATGAGTTTTTTGCCTGTGTGGATCTGGCCACCGAAAATGGCGATGTATACGATATGGATTTTTTCTTAACCGGTGAACCCGGCAATATGCGGGTGACCAGCACTGATTTGCACAAACTCAACGGTAAGCCCTATTACACCTGGAAGAAAAACAAAGAGGACAAGACTTGGTATACCGTTCCTGTAGAAAAAGCTTCTAATGATCTGCTGGGGGTAATAGAAGGCAAGGACAACTTTGACTTTACTTATGAAGTGGCCCTACCTGAACTATCCGGACCCGCCAAGATGTGGCTTCCTATTCCCCAGAGCGACCGCTTTCAAAACATTGAAATACTATCTCTGGAAGCGCCGGGCCAACAGCAAATGATCCAGGAGGATGAATATGGCAACACCATCTGGTATCTGCAGTTATTGCCCGAGCACAGTAGTCAGAAAGTAACCATACGCTATCGGGTTGAGCGGGAAGAAAAAGCCGCTTACCGGGATCAGGACTCCGATCCCAAAAAATATCTGGAAGCAGCCTCATTGATGCCGGTGGGCGACCGTTTCAGTACCATTGCCGAAACGGTGATAAGGGAAAAACAAGCAGATACCCCGCTCACGCAAGCCAGGGCGTTATACGATTATATTATTGATAATATGCGGTACGCAAAGGAAGGTGTTTATGGCACGGGAGATGCCAACTACGCCTGCGATTCAAAGTCAGGCAATTGTACGGAATTCCACTCCTTTTTTATCTCTTTGGCAAGATCGGCTGGTATTCCTGCTCGCTTCGCAGTGGGAGCAGCTATTCCTTCTGAGCGTAATGAAGGAGGGGTAGACGGATACCATTGCTGGGCAGAATTCTATGCCGAGGGCAAATGGTGGCCGGTCGATATTAGCGAGGGCAATAAATACACCCCCTTGGCCACCTACTACTTTGGCCATCATCCGGCCAATCGTATTGAATTCAGCCGGGGTAGGGATCTTGCTCCAGATCCCACACCTCGGTCTGGACCTATAAATTTTTTGGCCTATCCAGTACTGGAAATCGATGGTGAACCGGGTTATGTGGAGACTACATTCTCCTTTACTAGAGCAAACCCGGACAGTTAACGATCTCTACTGTTCTTCTTCGCTTTCTGGGTGCTCTTCACCTTCCTCGCCTTCTGGGTGCTCTTCACCTTCAGCGCTGGCTTCGCCCTCAGGATGTTCTTCACCTTCTTCACCCTCTGGATGTTCTTCGCCTTCCTCACCCTCTTCAGGGTGCTCTTCTGCTTCCGCGGATTCGGGGCTTTCAGCGGCCGCTTCCGTGCTTTCACTATCAGAACCTTGGTCCTTGGAGGTACAGGAGCTAAAGGTTACCGCTACAAAAAATGAAAGTACCAATACTCCCATGAACAATGATTTAAACTTATTCCATAAAGAAGTCATAACTATTTTTTAGTTAAGGATTAGTATTAATTATTAGTAAAGATAGCAGTTATTATAGAAAAGCAAATGCTTTTACAGCGCTATACCCTTTATTAATTCATTACTTCCCTCCTTCTAGTGTACCGGCTGGCTGGCTATTCATTTGTTATAGCATGTATTAAATAGTATTTTAGTATTTACTTAAACACTAAAATTATACCTTGGTGATCACCAAAAAACATGAAATATGAGTAACACATGTATCCGGGTACTTGCTGACCCGGCCCAGATTGAGGACTGCAAGGACACCCTTAACAGATTGGACGAACAACTTTTGCACACCACACGAATTTTCAACCTCTCTGGAAACGCGGCCAGATTAAAGATCCTATTCCTATTACATAAGGAAGGTAGAATGTGCCCCTGTGATTTAAGTGACATACTGGCTATTTCTGTGGGAGGTGTTTCGCAACATCTTAGAAAACTAAAGGACGGTAAACTCATCAAAGACAAGAAAGTAGGTCAAACTGTTTTCTATTCTCCTATAGATGAAAACCTCACGGATATAATGCCTGCATTGGAAAGCTTGAGTGGACAACTTCAAAAAAGTACCACCAATATTATGAGGACTGCGGGAGGAATGGATAATGCAATTACCACACGATCAACCATCACTTGCCCGGTTTGTGGACATCAGCAAGAAGAGTCAATGCCCTCAGATGCCTGTCAATATTTCTACGAATGTAAAAACTGTGAACAAGTAATAAATCCAAAACCAGGGGATTGTTGTGTGTATTGTAGCTATGGAACAGAAAAGTGTCCCCCTGTTCAAAAAGGCCCCTGTAAAACCTAGTAGTATAATGAAAGCCACAGGCACTTCTCAAATCAAAGCGCGTTTAATTGGTCGGATATTTAGGTTCGGCCTTGGATTGTTCTTTGTTACAGAAGTTTGGCCAGTCTATGGCGATGTTACCTCGGAGGGTGCCTTTATACGTGTTTTATGGGCACTGGGCTTGCTTGTCTTTTATATAGTACTTCACTATTTGATAATCCGTTTTACCCCAAAAATCCATCCTGTAGTTGGCGCTATTTTAGCTTTTGGGCCATTCCTCGCGGTTTTTCTTATAGGTTACGGAGGACCAGCTGCTACTGGTGCTTTAACCTTTCTTGCCGGTTCACTTATGATTGCTGCTATTCGTGCCGATCCTGGTTGCGAAGTGATGTCAATACCCGCAATATTATCAGGTAAACACACTCATTTGACTTGTTTACTCTTCTCTCCAATAGACTGGTGCGAAAGAAATATTCATGCCTGAGATTCTCTGACTAAACAACATACATATGCCACCCGCGTAATTTTCTTATATTTCAGGCCATAAGAGAGGGTCTTTCTCCCAACCCATGATTTTCGATTAAATTATTAGCCGTATATTCAAGTCTATTTTATTCAGAGTTAAAGTAATTAGTACATGAAAACAATCGTCAAAAACATAGACCGAAGAAAATTTGTAAAAACCAGTGCGGCCTCAGCAGCAGCCTTCATGATCGTACCCCGGCATGTACTAGGGGGCGTGGATCATGTAGCCCCTAGTGATACCTTATACATCGCAGGGATCGGTGTGGGAGGCAAAGGGAAATCGGACCTAACCTCTATGGCCAAAAGCCCTAACGCGAAAATAGCATTTCTATGTGATGCGGACGATCGCATGGCGGTTGACTCCAGGAATACGTTTCCAGAGGCTCCTTACTTTAGGGACTTCCGGGAAATGTTGGATAAAGAGGGTAAGAATATTGATGCCGTCACCGTTTCCACCCCGGATCACACCCATGCGGTAGCCGCCATGGCTGCCATGCAATTAGGCAAACACGTATATGTGCAAAAACCCCTAACCCACAGCATTAAGGAGGCCAGAATGCTTACAGAAGCAGCCAGAAAATATAAAGTAGTCACGCAAATGGGCAACCAATATGCTTCCGATGAACCGGTGCGACGCACTCAGGAGATCATCGATGCTGGTTTGATCGGTGAGGTAAGCAAGGTATATGCCTGGACTAACCGGCCGGTATGGCCTCAGGGAATTCCCACACCTCAAGGGAGTTTTGATATTCCAGGCGAACTGGATTGGGATCTATGGTTAGGCCCGGCTGCAGAGATCGACTTTAATCCTGCTTATCTTCCCTTCAATTGGCGCGGATGGTGGGCCTTCGGTACGGGAGCCCTAGGTGATATGGCGTGTCATATTCTGGATCCGTTTTTCAGGATCTTTCCAGTGGATTATCCTACAGAAGTGGAATGTAGTGCCACCACTGCCTGGGAAGGGTTTTTCAAAGTGGCCAATTATAAAGATAGCTGTCCCTCATCATCCATCATTCACTTGAAATTTCCCCGCACTGATGGCAAGGGTGACATTAAATTGATCTGGATGGATGGTGGATTATTACCACCAAGACCAGAAGAACTGGAACCGGATGAGGACATTGGAGATTTCGGTAATGGTTTCATTTTTGAAGGAACCAAGGGGAAGGTATTCGGCAATTACAACAAAGGACCTATTTTGTTGCCCACTTCCAGAATGGCAGAGGTAGAAGCTTTACCAAAAACCTTGAAACGAGTCCCGGAGGGACACTATGTAGATTGGGTCAACGCCTGTTTACAAGGATTCGGCAAGGCCGAACTAAGTTCACCCTTTGATTATGCCGGTCCGCTTACGGAGGCGGTATTAATGGGGAATTTGGCATTGAGGTCTTATCTGTTGCAAGAGAAAGATGGACGGGGAAGACCAATGTACCCGGGCCGTAAAAAATTATTGTGGGACGCGCAAAATATGAAGATCACCAATTTCGATTCCGCCAATGAATATGTAATGCGGCAGTATCGTAGCGGGTGGACTCTTAATAATTGACGATGGGCAATGGACAATTAACAATGGGCAATTGGCAGTTGGCAATGGACAAATAGAAATGAGCAATTAACAGGCCCTAATCATCGGTTAACTGATCTATTACCGTAGGGTAACAAGCCTCAACCCACTTTTCATACATTGCTGCCGAAGGATGTAGACCATCTTGAGCGGTTAGCTCTGGGTATTGACCCGCCATCCTTGAAATTGAGGTTATATCGCAAAATACCGCTCCATAGTCTTCGGATATTTCCTTTATGATCTCATTATAGGCTGTCAATTCGTTACGGATACGGGTCTGGTCTAGCCCTAATACCTGAACATATTCGGTAACACTATAGTCGGGAATGGATAAAACCAAAATCCTTCCTGACCTACCATCAGTCAAGGAAATGGACATCTCCATTAGCTCTTGAAACTCTTTCCTGAAAAGGGCCACATCAAAGCCTCGGAATTGGTTGTTTACACCTATTAGTACTGAGACCAGATCATAGCTTTTTTCAATCCCTGCCGAGGTGATCCCCCGGATCAAATCTGCGGTAGTCCAACCTGATTCCGCCACAATCCTGACCTCAGAAATGGGAACAGCTGCTGCACTCAAATGATCCGCAAGTTGTAGAGGCCACCGCTCAGATCCGGATACTCCTTCACCCGCGGTATAAGAATCACCCAGGGCTAAATAGTTCACCGGTCCATTCGGTACTCTGACACCCTGGCTATTCTGACCAATTATGATGTTAGTTTCATTGAGTTCCTCGGAACAAGCAAAAACCAGGCATACCAATAAACCAACCAGGGTTGTTTTCATAGTCAGTATATTAACCAATTGATGTTAACGATTGTTTTATTTTAGGCCGAATCGAAAGTGATTAAGCTTAGCCATGGAGGCAATCCAATTGGCTTAATATTCCCTGGGGGTGCCCCCCGCCCACCCATTTTTAAGTTACAGCTTCAGGGTCTCACTAGTTGAGATTGAACAAATATTTTATGGGTACTTTCATTCATTAACAAGTGATCTGTTTTACAGGTAATATCACCAGGAATAGAATGCTTTAGCCTAATCCTATTTAAGGCCAAACAAGTTGCACTTTCATCGAATTTTTGCTCGCACCCAAAGTAATTCCTCTCTGTCTATGTATTGATCTTTATTAGAATCCAACCATAAGGCCATGAAAAATTCTTTATACGCTGAAAGAGGTTTTACATCTCCATCATTTACCAGGGATCGCACGGTAAATTTAGTGGATCCGTCCCCTGTTGGTTTGGCACCATGGGTTTCGTTCAGGGCACTACTGGTGTTTTCCGCTATGGACAAATGATCCGTATCCGTTGAGCCTGCCAGATATTTGTAAATGAAAAAATAGGAATTGAAGTCTGCATTTATGTCAGTGTCCGGCTTGGCAAATTTGAAAAGTTCTTCACTGGTTCCAGCGCAAACATGCAGCTCCTTACCTGTGAAAACGATGTCAAAAGCTTCACTACTCAGGTCGATCTCATAAACATTGCTTTTGCCTTTTTCAATTGGCAAGGTTTCACTTTGTACAAAGCTAACAGCCGGAGTTTGTGAAAACGTTACCCCATAAGTTGAGAACATTAAAAATAATAGCGCCGTTAACTTTCGATAAATTTTCATTCGATTAAAAGAGTTATAATGTCTTGATTTTTTAGTTCTGTGGCTTTTTGAAGCGGTGTTATGCCATAAATATCCGGCCGATCAGTGATAGCTCCATATGAAACCAACAACTTCACCACACTGGTCTGCTGAGTGGAAACCGCTAAGTAGAGTGCGGACTCACCTCGATTACCGCGAACATTGATTAAGGCGCCGCTATCTAACAGTAGTCGCGCAGCTTCTTCATGCCCCTGGATACAAGCCCACATTAAAGGTGTCGACCTCAATTGAGCATCTTGATGATCCAACTCTGCTCCTGCGCTTATTAACAATTTAACGATATCCAGATTGCCTTTGGCAGCGGCCCTTTGCAATGGAGAGGTCTGATTTTTGGTAGATAGGACATTGGGATCAGCGCTGTGGTCCAACAGCACCTTAGTCAATTCATAGTTAGATGCTTCCACTGCGAATAACAAGGGGGTCCATCCCCTAGTGTCTTCCTGGTAGTTTACTGATGCTCCTTTCCTCAGCCACTTTTTCACGACGCTTATCTCATTGGTCAATACAGCGTTATGAAGCTTGGCGTTGGCTTCCGGTTGTTGAAGCTTACACCCAGTCAGTAACCAAAATAACACCAGGTACTTTATGAAGGACCGGTTATACATTTGCATGAACAGCTTCATGTTACCAAAGTATGCCGCAGATAGAAATTATCAAATGTATAGTTGTATAGAAAAGAACCCATGTAAGTTATACGGAATATACATTACCCTCTTTAGGGCAATCTTGCGGTTTAGTTATTGAAAAGAACTGGGCCAGCATTAAAACAAATAGTAGCATGGTTCGCTACCTGAATGCAATAATAGATACCATCGCGATTTCAAGACGACGATACATAACTTATGGTTGACCAGACTGGATGATTATTATATAACCAGGAAAAGTAGAAAACAGAGTCGTTAATCACTAGTCCGTGAGGTAGAGGGTGAGACAACGGAATAGCTTTGAATTTTGGTACGCTGGAAATTAGGACCTGTGCTAAATCCCTTACTTTCCTCGCCAAGAATCTCATGGGACTTTCCAAGCTCATCAATTATCAAATATTCTCCCTATTTTAGATGCTGACTCAACTAAATCCACAACCCTTGAGCAAGCACATTGCACTTATAGAATTGCATCAGGAAACCAACTCTTTTTCTCAAGTTCCTACCACTTTAAGAGAGTTTGAGTCTTTGGCTTTATACTATGGGGAGGAAGTGTTGACTCATGGTATCAAAGTTTATAAGAAATTTCAACTAGCCGGATTTATCAGCACCGTAAAGCAGCATGGCCAGGGCCGCTTCAAAACCGTGCCCATACTTGCCGCCTGGGCCACTTCAGGTGGACCTATCGAAGCCAGTGTCTATAAACATTTTCACCACTACATTTTAGAGCAGCTGCAGGGAATGGCTCAAATTGATGGCATTTATCTATCGTTGCATGGAGCCATGGGGGTTGAAGGTATGCGTGACCCGGAAGCATATTTGCTGAGAGCAATTCGACAAGTAGTGGGAGAGGCAGTACCCATTGGAGTAAGCTATGACTTGCATGGCAATATCACCGAGGAAAAAGTAAGACTAGCTACATTTATTAATGCCTACCAGACCAACCCTCACCGGGACCATTTCAAAGTAGGCCAAAAAGCGGCCCGTTTGCTTATGGACACCATGGATGGAAAGGTAAATCCCACCATGGCCTTCCTGAAAATGCCGCTGCTTAAAGGAGGTGGAATGACCATAGATTTTCTGAAACCCATGCGAAAAGTATTTGGTGTTATGAGGAAGATGGAAAAGCGGTCAGAGGTGTTAAGCATTTCTAATTTCATGTCACATATTTGGCTGGATGACGAAGAAACCGGTTGGAGTTGTATAGCAGTTACCGATAATAATCCCCAGCTGGCCCGTGAGTTATCGGAAACTCTTGCCGACCTGAATTGGTCTATAAAGGACCACAAGCATCCTGAACCTGTGACCGTGCAAAAAGCGGTGAGCACAATAGAAGGCATGAATTGGAGGAGGAGGTTTGGCACTGCCGTCTTTTGTGACACGTCCGATATTGTAGCAGCAGGCGGGCCCGGTGAGAATACCTACATATTGAAGTATTTAATGCAGAACGCACCTCACCTCAAGTCATACCTTCCTTTGCGTGACCAGGAAGAAGTACTGAGAATTTTTGAATTTGATATTGGGCATGAGGTAACGCTCACCTTAGGACGTAAACTGGAACAAGAATACAATGCAACGCTTTCTTATCAAGGCCTGCTGACTAAGAAATCTGAAACTAAATTTGGTAAAACTGCGGTGGTACGGCATGCAAATATCTTTCTGGTATTAACCGAATTGCCTTGTCCCGCCTTCAGTCCTTCTTTCTTCAAAAATTTAGGGCTAAGTCTGTGGAAGGCAGATATCGTGGTGGTCAAGAATTTGTTTCCTTTCCGGGTCAAGTATAGTTTATACAATCGCAAAACCTTTAATGTGGGTACTTCGGGTACCACGGAGCTTGATGTATCGCGTTTAAATTATAAAAAAATACCTCGCCCTATCCATCCTTTAGATACCATAGCTGACTGGAGAAAGCCCATAGAATAAACCTGAGCATGAATTTGATAAATTTAGTAGGCAAAGAAAGATCATGAAATCGAAAAGCAGTTAGGTGGTATTGATTCCTTTATCAATACCCTGGATTATCAGTTAAAATCAGGGAGTTATCACGAACTGCTAAAACTTAAGGACTGACCTGATAATCTGCGGGGTAACCCCCACCCACCCATTTTTAAGTTACAATTTGAGGGTCGCTCTAGTTGAAATAGGTTAAAATAAATTGTTCATATGATCGCGATGAGGTGAATTATCGCTGCTAACGAGCCGCCAAGGCTGGGGTCGTAGGCTGTACATGTCCTTCGCCCAAAAGCCTCGGCCTCTATAGAAAGCAGCTTTATCGTAGCAGACCGGAAAACTTCTAATACAAGAAACCGAAGATAGCCAGCATGAAGGGGGCTGCTACCCTACTGCATACAGATTCAATGGCTCAACTCTTCCTTTCAAATTTATGGTTCCTAACGATTTTAAGGTTATCGTTTCCTTTGATTTTAATAGACTTACCAGGGATTCCGAAATAATAAGTTCCGCATCATAATGGTTACACAATTCCTGGATGCGTGCCGTCACATTCAACACATCCCCACTAAACGCAATCTCCTTTTTAAGGGCCCCGATTTCACCGGTAGTAACCTTCCCGTAGTGCAACCCGGCTTTAAAGGACGGGATTAATCCGAATTCTGATTTATAGTAGTCCTGGCGGCTTTCTAAATCCGCTTTCATGGCGAAAAAGCAATTGAGGCAATTGTTGTTATCCAGCCCCACCCTGGTTTCCCAGGTAATTACAACTTCATCTCCAATGTATTGGTACACCTCGCCACCATGATTGATGATGGCTTTGGACATATCATCATAATATTCCCGCAGCAACTGAAAATACTTAAAATGTCCCAGCTGCTCCGCCACCATGGTGGAAGATTTCATGTCTAAAAACATAAATATCCGCTGCTCTTCTTTAGGCTGGTGATATTTCCCCTTAAAAAAATTGGTCAAAACGCCGTGCCCCAAATTTTCACTGATTCCGGCATAAAATAAGCACAGCAGCAGGCTGAACGACATCTGCAATAAGGTGCTTAGAAAAGGGACACTAAATAAAAAAGCCAGGAATCTATCCAACACCCGGGGGTCCAAGATCGATGTTTTCAGCTCCATGCTGGCTGCCACCGGATAGGTAATGGTAATGATGAGCAGAAAAAGAACGGTGTAAAGCCCCAATTTATAGAGGATCTTTTTTGTGAAACTCTTCTTTCCAAACAGATCCTCCAGCCAGATCATTTCCAAGGCTCCCACCACCAGACCTACCGCCAACAGGGCTGTGCTGGCAAAAACAAAAACCATTAGATTCAGGGAAATAGCCTCATCGTACTGAGCTTTTAAGGAGCCGGTGGCGGCAATTTCCACTAGCATAAAGATCCACCCTGTTACCAGCCAAATCAAGGCAAACGGAAAAATTCTGGCAATGTTTCTTTTAGCTCTGGGGGAAAGATCTGTTATCATCCATCCATTTGGTTTCATTTACGATTACAATCCCACTTTATCCACTGGCTTATCCTTCTCTTAAATAATCATCCGTACCGTCCAGCCAGTCCTGGCGCGGTGGCGCCCAGGTATCCATGGCCTCGACATCACCTATCATCAGCGCTTCGTGGGGCATATTAGGGGGAATAACCAGCACATCACCTGCTGTCAGTTCCATCTGCTGCTGCTTGTCCTCTCCCAACCAGAAGCGGATGGTTCCGGAAATGACCTGGGTAATTTGCTCATTCTCATGATGGTGCAAGGGAACATGAAAGCCGTCTTTGAATTTCATTTTTACAATCATCAATTTTTCACCGGCTACGATCTTGCGTTGCATGGAATCGGTGACCTGTTCGGTGGGTACGGCGTCCCAGTTAAGCTGATCTATCATATTAAGGTTTTTCAGTTAGTTCAATTGATGGGTGCTGGCATTACTAAATTACTAAAATCTAACCCGAACCTCAACTGGATTTAAGGTAGTTACGAAGTACTGATGCCAGCCTCCGTAATATTGCCGTTTCTACATGTCAGAAATTAAACTCGAAACTGAATCTTAAGGCAAACTTGTCTCCTTGTGCTTCATCCAGATAAGTAAGTCTATGTATAGCATCAATCCTAAATAATCGAAAGATATTCTCAATACCGTACCCCACTTCTATATAGGGCGTTTCGTTTAATGTGTTTATAGGCGCATTGGGTAAACCGTTAGGACCCTCAGGGGAATGCAATGCCAGGTTATCATCACTAACCGATCCCCATAATATATTGCCGGTGGCTACTGCCCGCCATTTCAGCTTCTTGAAGAGGGGAACACGATTAAACAAAAAACCTTCAAAATGATGGCTGTAGTTCATTTCCAGGTACTGATCGCTGACAAACTCAGAAAAACCCATGGTATTATAAGCCAATGATAGGTAAAACGGTGATTCATTACCGATGTGCCCCTTCAGTAATGGCATTGGCACTTCGCCGAAGATCTTTTCACCGGTTATCGATACCCTGGAAATCCCCAGAAACCCCATCTTAATTTTCTTGTATACATTTACGGCCGCCTTGTGGTAGGTAAAGTCTCCCCCCAGGAAGTTCTTCAGTCCTAAAGTATATCGCAGTGTAATGATTGGCAGCCTTTCCGGTCCAATGCTGAAGCGGCTATTGTCGTTTTGAACCCATAGTTCATCTTTACCATAACGTGTTTCAAATGAGAATTCTGTAACCTCAAAATTCTGCTTCAAGGGCGAATCAACTAGTTCAGGTTGTAATTTATAGGCATAATTGAAACTAGAATCAATATTAATCGGACGGTAATCCCGGTGCCTAAGTGTGATCTTTTGGTGTAATCCCTTACGCAGCTCCTGCCAAAAGTGAATACCCTGGTCGCGTAAGTAATAGGGTTGTTCATGATCGCGGTTGCGGAAATAGGCCTCAAAAGCATAGGTATTGATATCTGAAAAAACATCGTCAAAAGTAAGACCCACCTGCTGAATATCCCGGTTGCTGTACACGCCAATCTCGCTCCAAGGTTTGCGCGACATAATGTGTTTCACACCCGCCCGGTATTTCCAAGCCTTATCCTTATCCCCATAGGCCAGATATCCACTGAGTTCCCAATTCCTGATCAGGTCAATAGTGGTGCGACCTCCCAAACGAAATCTATTGCCTTCGATATTATTATTGGCGTACACCAAGGGATAGGGCCCCAATTCAAACTTGCCTACATCCACGAAACCGGTACCTAAAAAGGTAATAAAGTCCGTTAGCCGCTTTACGGGAGGGATTTGTTTCAAAGTATCAATCATATTCATCACATTGATCTCCGAAGCGGTCAAGGGTTGATGTCGGTTCAGCTTCCAGAACTCCTCGTCCTGCTGGGTGGCGTCTTCCGCCAGGTCTAAGGTAAGATCATAAAACCGGCGCTCCCGAGGTTCATTTACCACAATATCCCTATTGGAGGTAAAGAATTTAGCCA
>JAOTYN010000359.1 GCA_029861825.1 Cyclobacteriaceae bacterium | reverse complement strand
CAGCCCAGGTTTTTTAGGGAAAACGACTATATGACTTTTAGTGCTAAAGTTACTAGCATGGCGGAAAAGGCCTTGAGCGGTCAGGCTCGGTTGGAATTTTTCGACGCACTTACTATGAAACCGGTTGATGACCTGATGAATAACGAAAATCAAGTACAAGATTTCACCGTACAAGCGGAACAAAGTGTTGCACTAGAGTGGTCAATAGAGATCCCTGAAGGGTTACAAGCCCTAATGTATCGTATTGTGGCTAAAGCGGATAACTTCTCCGATGGTGAAGAAATGGCTATACCGGTAATGACCAATCGTATGTTGGTAACCGAAAGTCTGCCTCTACCTATTCGTGGAAAGCAAACCAAGGATTTTAAATTCACAAAGCTGGCTAACAACACTTCCACTACGCTAAAGCACCACCGGTTGACCCTGGAGTTTACTTCCAATCCGGCTTGGTATGCGGTGCAAGCGCTACCCTATATGATGGAGTATCCTTATGAATGCACGGAACAGGTGTTTAGCCGATATTACGCTAACAGTCTTGCCTCTCACATCGCCAATGCGCACCCAAAGATCAGACGAGTGTTTGATACCTGGAAAAATATTCAACCGGAAGCATTGCTTTCAAACTTGGAGAAGAACCAGGAATTGAAAACCGCTCTATTGGAAGAAACCCCTTGGGTATTGCAGGCCCAGGATGAAAGCCAAAGGAAAAGAAGATTGGGATTGCTATTTGACCTGAATCGAATGGCAGATGAACAAGCCCGGGCTTTGGATAAGATTCGTAAGGCGCAGTACGGCAATGGTGGTTTTCCCTGGTTCCCAGGCCTCCCTGAGGACCGCTACATTACCCAGCACATAATCGCAGGTATGGGCCACTTGGATGTGCTAGGAGTAAATGAAGTACGAAACGACGCGAGCAACTGGAATATGGTGCGATCGGCATTGAATTACCTGGATGGTAAAATGGCGGACGACTACCGAAAGCTCAAAGCTTTGGCCAATAAAGGGAGGATCAAGTTATCTGATAATCATTTGAATGCAACTGTCATCCACTATCTCTATACCCGTAGTTATTTTAAGGACATCAAAGTGGACAAAAATCATGAGGAAGCTCTCAATTATTATTTGGGCCAAGCCAAGAAGTACTGGTTGCGGGAAAATATTTATACCCAAGGGATGGTAGCCCTGGCATTGCATCGTTTTGGTGAAAGTGACAGTACAGAACCGATTATAAAATCTCTTAAGGAGAGGGCATTGCATTCAGACGAACTGGGAATGTATTGGAAAGGTAGCGGCGGTTATTACTGGTATCAGGCCCCAATAGAAACTCAAGCCTTGATGATCGAGGTCTTTGATGAGGTGGCACAAGATGAAACCGCAGTAGAGGATCTTAAGGTGTGGCTGCTCAAACAAAAACAAACGCAGGATTGGAAAACCACTAAGGCCACTGCAGAAGCATGTTACGCTTTATTGCGTCGTGGCACGGATCTATTGATTGATGAACAACTGGTAGCCATTAAGGTCGGAGATGAAACTTTAGATCCGAGAAGAAATGAAGATACGCAGGTTGAAGCAGGTACCGGTTATTTCAATACTTCCTGGTCAGGTGCTGAGATCAGTGCGGAAATGGGAAATGTCCAGGTAAGCAAACAAAATGATGGAGTGGCCTGGGGCGCCTTGTATTGGCAATACTTTGAGCAACTGGATAAGATCACCCCGGCAAAAACACCATTGCAGTTGGATAAAAAGTTGTTTAAGCAACTAAACACTGAAAGGGGTCCGGTAATAACACCGATTTCAGACGAATCAGAGCTTAGTTTGGGGGATCTAATTAAGGTGCGAATTGAGTTACGCGTAGATCGAAATATGGAATATGTCCATCTCAAAGATATGCGTGCAGCCGGTTTCGAGCCCGTAAATACACTTTCCTCCCATAAATACCAGGATGGGTTATGGTATTATGAAAGCACCCGGGATCTGGCCACCAACTTTTTTATTGGCTATCTACCAAAGGGCACCTATGTATTTGAATACCCTTTGAGAGTTTCTCAAAAAGGCGACTTTTCCAATGGTATCACCAGCATCCAAAGTATGTATGCGCCGGAATTTGCCAGCCATTCGGAAGGGATCCGTGTAAAGACCAATTAGTACAAAGTCTTAATAATTGGATTTTGTCTCCCTAACTAGGAACTGAGAACGAAGAAAAATGAACTAGAGTGTAATTCTACAAACAGTTTCTCCTTTTGTGAATTTATTAAACCACAATTTGCCTCCATCATAGACAGTCAATGTAGTGGTTTGAGTGGGGAATAGTTCCATGAAAAAATCGGCAGTTACTAAAAGCTCATTCCACTTACCTGGCCCATACAGATGGAAGTACAACCAAGTGGAGTCAGCGTTCTTCTCTCCTTTTTCGAAGCTTATTGCAACTTGGTTCCCATCGATCTTTACTTTGAAGTGCTTTTGAAAATAACCTTCGATCGAAGTACCTTCCCTTACACAGGCTTGGGCATCAGGTAATTTGAAAGGGTGCCCGTAAGCATTGCGCAAAGCATTCTCCAAATCATCGGTAAAGACCTTAATTTTAACCTGAACCGGCTGGGCGGCATCCCTATGGTCGATCTCAATTACCGAAATATAAATAGCATGAGCTTCATCTTCAGTAGGTTGAGATGGTACCAAATAGAAAAAAAATAAACTAACTAAACTGCTTAAGAACAAAGATCCAATCATCCAATCATCCAATCATCCAATCATCCAATCATCCAAAATTAATCAATACCGCCAACTCTTCAAATCTGCTCCCGCGGGTGCGCTCTCTTCAATCCGTTTTAGGATCTTGGGCACATACATACTATTATAACGCAACCTGCTGATGTGATTGGGTAGCTCAGGATCACCATTCCAGCAATGTTCAGCTCGATCGCCATAAGCAATCTCACCTCCGTAGTAGGGATCTTTGGTACCTTCCAAAAATTCTTCCATCAAATACACGGCATTATTTAAGTAATAATTGTCCATATCACCACAATAGATATTGATCTTGCCTTTCAGCTTAGGTCCCAATTTTTTCCAATCTCGCTCCAGGATATATCTCAGGTCGTAGTTTTCTTTCCAATATTCAGCCTCCTCATGATCTATCTCTCCTGTGTACTTATCCCAGAGCCGAACAGGATAACCGTCATCTCCTTGAGGAGAATAGACAGCTTCCCAGATGTCCCATTGCTGACCGGAACGGCTCTTGGTTCCCAAGGCCAACTCCCGCAGATTCATCTCCCGCAAGGTTGATTGCATCTGTCCCAGGTAATCACGATGCCCAGGTCGCAAAGGCTTTTTGAAAGGGCTGTCATAATAATAAGCGTTTTTGTCTTTATAAATATCCACCAGACAATAAGCCCTGAAATCAATAGGGTCAGGGCAGGCAGCGAAACATCCATTGTACTGATCGGGATACATTACCTGTACCGCTAACGCCTCCCAGCCGCCAGTGGACCCACCATAAAGAAAGCGGGACCAGGGCTGACCAATACCACGGAACTCTTTTTCGATGTAGGGTATTAACTCGTAGGTGATTGCATCACCATAAGGGCCAAGGTTGGCCGAGTTGACCGCATAGGAATCGTCATAATAAGGATTGGCGTGCTGTATCTCGATGATCAGCATACGAGGAAAATCCGGTCCGGTCCAGGTCTTATAGAAGTCATGCGCTTCTTGTTGTACCATCTTATTGTAACCATCAACTTTAAATCTGTCACTGTACTCTGGCTCCATATCAGCATCCGGTGGCTCAGGTCGAAAACCCCCAAAATCATCGGGAAAGTGACCATGGAATATCATCAAAGGATATCTGGCCTCGGGATGTTCCTCGAAGCCTTCAGGTACCAAAACATGGGCACCAAGATAAGTAGGTCGTCCCCAAAACTCTGATAGCATCTCGCTTTTTATCTTTATGTGTTTGATGTATTTGGTATCCTCCGGTGGTTCAATTGGCGAAATTATCTGGTCTAAAGTTAGCTCATACCTACCTCCTTTGATTACCGATATTTTTTGCGGCTGACTGTAAAAGTTTCCCGGTTTTCTGTTCCACTGCTGCCCTTCCCCCTTATCGGGTGGTAATTTAACTTTATGTCCAGTCGCCAGATTAAAAGTTTCATAACGATTTAGTAAGCTTTGTACATAATACTCCCCTTTGGGCAATTGTTCAAGTGTTTCGATTGGATAGCCAAAAAAGTCACCTTCCAGATCTTTTGGGGTATTGGGCGCCCAGCTACTAACATTCAGGCCAAGAATCAACTGAGTATTATGTCCGTCGTTGACTTGAAATCTTGGCTGGTCCGTACTGTCTTGGGAAAGCAACAGGAGCAATCGACCATCTTGTGGTTCTGAACTAATCGACTCAGGGAAACTTATGGTAAAGGTAGGACTGGAAGCTCTATCCGATGGGGAAGTACAGGCAGCCAGTAAGACCAGACCCGATAAAAATAAAATGTTTACCTTCATAGAGTGAATGTACTAATAATCACAACAGTTAATGTCAAGCACTGGATTTCCCCAGCTCTTCCCTGTTCGGGAAGATACTTT
>JAOTYN010000358.1 GCA_029861825.1 Cyclobacteriaceae bacterium | reverse complement strand
CTCTGATTGAAATAGATCTCATCTCCAATTTCAACATAGTCCTCCGCCGTTTGCGCATCGTCTTGCGCATAAATGCTTCCCCATGAACTCAGAAGCCAAATTGTACTAAATACCAATAACCGTAACCTGTTTAACATGCTGACATTACTTTGATGCTGACAGCTTTAAAAATGCGAATATGCCAATATAATCTAGTTTTAAATCATTTCAAAGCCAGCCAGCATCGGCGCACTTTTTCGCATAATACGGTATTTAACTGGGATTTGTAAATTGTATTTTAACCAGAACCTTACATTTAGTGTAGATTGCATTTTATTTGCCGAATTTTTTTGATTGTTTTGAGGCCAATAGATCAGATCTTAAGAAGAATGACATTCAATTCGGCAAGGTTCATTGTCAGTAATACCGACTATAGAAAATGCCCGCCCGCGGACAAGCCGGAGTATGCCTTTATAGGCAGATCAAACGTGGGTAAATCTTCCCTGATCAATATGCTCACTAATCATAAAAATCTAGCTAAGACGTCCAGGAAGCCTGGGAAAACGCAATTGATCAATCACTTTTTGGTAAATGACAAATGGTATTTGGTAGACCTGCCTGGCTATGGATGGGCACAGGTCAGTAAAAGTCAAAAGGCGCAATGGCAAAAAATGATCAAAGACTATTTGAGGTACCGTTCCAATCTGGTACTGATTTTCGTGTTGATCGATGCCCGTCATACACCGCAGACCATTGATATGGATTTTATCAAGTGGTTAGGGGAGAATCAGATCCCATTGGCCCTAGTACTTACCAAGGCCGACAAGGTCTCCCGCAATAAAATTCACAGCCATCGCGCAGCCGTGGAGAAACGACTCCAGGAAGACTGGGAGGAATTGCCGGAGATTTTTCTAACTTCAGCTCTACAAAAGACCGGAAAGGAAGAAATTTCACAATTCATTCAAAGCACATCAAAAAATTTCTATGGAATTTAAGGATTTGGCGGCAATTGCCGGGAAACCCGGACTGTACCGGATTATAAAACCTACCAGGGCAAGTGTAATCGTGGAAACACTTGATGCTAAAAAGAGTAAACTCGTGGTGAACGCCAGTCAGCGGATCTCTGTTTTGGACGAGATTTCCATCTATACCAACACTGCCGAAGGTTCAGAGCCCCTAAAGAATATTTTCAGAACCATCTACCAGGAGTTTGGTGTCGATACCGATCTTGAGAAAGATGCCACCAATGCTGAATTGATGTCTTTTTTTAAATCTGTACTTCCGGAATATGACCAGGATAAGGTATATCCTTCGGATATTAAGAAAGTAGTACGCTGGTATCACCTCCTGTTGGACCATGCTCCACATTTGGTCAAAGGGTCAAGTGACGAAGAGGAGTAATCTTAATAGTAGCTGGTAGCCCTGTCCACCATTTTCTTAGAACCTATATACAGCGGGCATCTCTGATGCAGCGATTTCGGCTTTATTTCCAAGATACGCTCAGTACCCGTTGAAGCTTTACCACCTGCTTGTTCTACCACAAATGCCAAAGCATTACACTCATACATCAGGCGCAGTTTTCCTTGGGGATTTTGATCGGTGGAGGGATAAAGATAGATGCCACCTTTTAATAGATTCCGATGAAAATCAGCTACCAGGGAGCCAATGTATCGTGCCGTGTGCCGATTTTTTTTGCAGTACTCCAGATATTGGTTAACGGGTTCATTGAAGCTATGGGCAGAAGCTTCGTTTACGGAATATATTTTTCCATCATCGGGAATTCGCAGATCGTGATGGGATAAGAAATATTCACCCAAAGTAGGCTCATAGGTAAAAGCATTAACGCCCTTTCCGGTGGTATATACTAAAATGGTGCTGGAACCATACAGAAGATAACCCGATGCTACTTGGTTAATCCCAGGTTGCAATACGTCCTCTTCAGAAACCGGTGAACCCACCGGAGATAATCGGCGGTATATTGAAAATATAGTCCCTATGGAAACATTAACGTCAATATTTGAAGAACCATCCAGGGGATCTATTGCTATAATGTATTTGCCATTATTATGAAGGTCCACCACCTTTTCGTCCTCCTCGGAGATAATAGCACAAGCCTCACCTCCCTTGGTAAAGGCCCGGATAAAACGGATATTGGCCAGTACGTCAAGTTTTTGCTGATCCTCCCCTTGTATGTTCTCACTGCCGATACTTCCCGACAAATTGATTAAACCGGCCTTATTCACTTCGCGGTTTACTACCTTGCCGGCTAAGGCGATATCCCGGAGCAACTGAGATAACTCACCTGTGGCATATGGAAAGTCATCTTGAAACCTCTTGATGAACCTATCTAAAGCGGTGCCAATGGGCAGACCAATACGAGAATCCTCCATAAATAAATTTACCCTTAACTTATATTTATATGAATAAAACTTATTTTCATACGAACATGGCAAAATTAGCAATTTAAATCGATTGCGGAGATATGAAAGTATTCAAATTTGGCGGGGCTTCAGTACGAGATGCGGATGCAGTACGCAATATGTGTAGAATAACTTTGGAGCAGGGAGCACCTCCCTTGGTGGTGATAGTTTCCGCAATGGGCAAGAGTACCAATGCCTTGGAGGAATTGATAAACCTCAATAGGGAAGGCAAGCCATGGGAAGATTCATTGAAGAGCTTTGAGAGTTTTCATTTGGATATTGCCCGGAGCCTGTTTGAGGATCCCAATCACCGGATAATGGACAAGATTGGTAATTTGATGGACGAACTGTATGAAAAACTGAACAGTGACCATAGCAATTTTGAGGCTTACTACGATCGGGTGGTTTGTTATGGTGAGTTGCTGTCCACCGCTATTGTCCATGGCTATTTAGAAGCTCAAGGAATACCCTGTACCTTTCTGGATGCCCGAGAACTCATTATTACGGACAACACCTACCGCGAGGGTAAAGTACGGTGGTTGGAAACCAAGAAGATCATAGGTGAACGCATTCTTAGAGCAGATCCCAGCATATTCATTACACAAGGGTTCATAGCATCCAATACCAAGGGTAACCCGGTAACTTTAGGGAGAGAGGGGTCAGATTTTACTGCAGCAATTTTTGCCTATTGCCTGGAGGCGGAGACCGTGACCATTTGGAAGGATGTACCGGGAATCCTAAATGCGGACCCTCATCGCTGGGATCAAACTGTCAAGTACCCCTCTTTGAGCTACGCAGAAGCAGCTGAGATGACCTACTACGGAGCTACGGTCATTCATCCTAAGACCATTAGACCATTAGCTGTAAAAAAGATACCCCTGATCGTCAAATCGTTCATGGATCCGGTAGTGGAAGGCACCCGCATTGCAGATCTACATCATCCAGCCTTGGAGCCCGCTATTATTTTCAAGCCCGATCAATGTTTGATCTCTTTTCAGGTGAGGGACTTCACCTTTATTAATGAGCGCAAACTTAGTATGATCTTTCATCTTTTTGAGGAATACAATATTAAGATCAACATGATGCAAAGCTCTGCCATTTCCTTTTCAGTGTGTATTGATAGTCCGGACCGGAAAATGAAAGTGTTGATTAACAGTCTTAGTGGTGAATTTGACATACTGTACAACGACCATCTGGAGCTAATCACCATCAAGAATTATCAACCGGAACTGGTTGCACGATTAAAAAAAGGTAAGCAGATATTGCTGGAACAAAAATCTCGAAAGAACTATCAAATGTTGACCACCACCAGTTATTCCAGTATACTGGCTTAGGCATTAACAGTAACGTTTTAAAGTGCGTTGAATGTCGCCTAGGTAGCCGCTACCAAATAAGTTCAGGTGCACTAATAATGGATAAAGGTTGTAGATCTCAAATCGGGATTCAAATCCCGACTGCAACGGATATGTTTCCTGGTAAGCTTGGTAGAACTTTTTATCAAACCCTCCAAACAAAGTAGTAAATGCCAATTCTATTTCCCGGTGGCCGTAATAAGTGGCGGGATCCATGATACAAGGTTGACCTGCTGGTCCTACCATAACATTCCCACTCCACAGATCACCGTGAAGCAAGGCGGCCTTTTCCAATATTAATAACTCATCCAGAGTTCCTATGAGCTTTTCCAGGCCGGTTTGGGTTGCAGGCGGCAGCAAATGGTTATCCCAAGCCAGTTCTATTTGAGGGTGCAGGCGATTGACCACAAAGAAATCCACCCATTCCGCAGTCCAGGAGTTTTTCTGAGGCAACCGCCCGATGTAGTTGTCAGTAGACCACCCGAATTTCTCATGGCTCAACCTGTGAAGGTGAGCCAATCCTTGCCCTAGTTGCTTCCAATAATTTGCAGCTGGAGCCGTTGACTCCAGAAACTCCATTAGCAAAAATGCCTTACCGCTGCTGATGCCATATCCCAACGGCTGGGGAACTGTCAGCTTACAAGATTCCTTTAAAGCCATCAAGCCCTGATATTCTTTTTCGAACATGTCCAGGTAGCGTTCTTGATGGTACTTGATAAAAAACGCGCCTTGAGGGGTGTGGAGACGGTAGCAGGAGTTTATACAACCCCCTCCCCTGGTCTGGTACTCCGTAACCGCGACCGACTTGCCCATTACCTCAGCTAATATATCCTGAAAGAACTCCTTCACAATT
>JAOTYN010000357.1 GCA_029861825.1 Cyclobacteriaceae bacterium | reverse complement strand
AAAAAAGAACCTACTAATTCCATAGGAATATAGGTTGATATGCAAACTGCTAAGGTTTCCTGGCAGGTTGAAAAGTAAATCCCCTACCTGGTACATGATCACCAAATTCTATGTAGTAAGGTTTGGGGTGGATTTTTTCAAATTCTTCGAAGAGTTCATGACCGCTGAGTTTGTTCTCCTGAGACTTCAACAGATAAGATAACAGTGCTGATGACAGAGGCGAGCCATCGGCATAGACGTTATTCCATCGATAGTCTTCCATACCGGAAACAATACCCATACGGGTAAGTCCATAACTCTGGTCATTGGAATTTAACTGCGTGCTATTAGTGAGTGAACGGTGATTGCCAGCTAGTGGCAAAGATTCTCCATGTCCTTTTACGGCATCTAGCAATAAGAAGATGTGAGGCACCGAAATGTTATTCAGGATTGATTTAATGACGTCATAAGAGAGATAGGTGACATTGGCCGTCTCCTCTTTTATGCTGTTATTACACACTAAATAACCTTTAACGGAATCCCGATCATAGTATCCATATCCAGCTATATAAACTAACAGTTGATCATGAGGGCCAAAGCTACGTCGAGCATACTCTTCAAACTTATCCAAAACATCAAAAGTAGTGGGGTCACGTAAAACGTCAATTTGGAATCCTCTATCTTCCAATTCCTTGGCAATCCTTTCAGTATCCCTTACGGGACCTTCCAGGTCATCCCAGGAGTTGTATTGATCAATACCGATTAGCAAGGCGTAATCCTTGCGAGAATGTGCTTTGACCTTAACTTCCAACTTGCGCTTATGTTGCAGCGCTCCCTGTTCGTTCTGTACGATCAGACTAATGGTATTTACCCCTCTGGCGAGAATTAAGGATTGTTCGATCCAGCTGTCGAACAGATAGCCTGATAGTGAATCTTTGGCAAAATCCTCATAAGTGTTGATCACCTCGTCATTCAGTACCAAGGTTACCTTAACCAAAGGAGATTGGGAGTTTATTCCCAGTTTAATATTAACACGCTCTGCTTCCAGGATTTGCTGATCGTCGTGGGGATAAACCCATTTAATGGTAGGCTTTACCTGCTTTTTCTCAACATCTGGATTGTTGATCTGAATTTCTAGAGTATTGCTTTTGCCGGAGTAAACCTGTGCTTCCGATGAATAGATAGTCAGAAACAAACTAAAAAATAGCAGCAGAATACCTTCTACTTTAGTATTTGACCACACGGCGGTATATTGACTCTTGTCCACTTACGTTCATTCTCAAAAGATAAACACCACTTGAAACTGCTTTCCCAGTTGTGTTGGTTCCGTCCCAGATAGTCTCGTAGAATCCTGGTTGATACCGATCCTGCCATAGGCTTTTGACTTTCCTGCCTTGCAGATCATAAATGGCAAGATCGACCTGAGAGGCATTTTGGTTCTCAGGTAATGCAAATGCGACCTTCAGTTGCTCTGTAAACGGATTAGGATAAGCAGCAGCAATGCTGGCGCTCTCCGGTAACAGATTTTCATTTACAAAATGTGAAGAACCGTATACGATCTTAAAGTTATTAATTGCCTGATATTTGAAAACATATCTTTGCAATATTTTCATATTAATTGCCCGTTGTAGATCAGAATGAACCAACCATAATTCTTTATGGGGATCAAGCTGAGCCAATGATTCCCAATCCAGGGTCAGTCGTTCCTGCTTTACGTTACTTTCTACCGTAAAATTCCAAATCTGATTTTCTTCTAAGGGCACTATATCACGACTAAAATTTGGTGCAAAATATTCCTGATGCTCAAAACTGATATCCAGGTATTCTAGAAAACGGGGAGGCCGAATGCCATCCCAAGCGTCTTTACTCTCTTTGGCATCAACATTCATACCAAATCCACCTACCTGGTTACTCAAAAGGTCACTGCTAACCTCCAGTTGAATCTCCCAGGATTCCGAGGTCATGGATTTTTCAAGGTCGGGAGGCGGAATACGGCCACCTTGAATAGCCTCATCCTTTTGCAGGGGTACCGATAGCGTCACGTTCTGCTCTGAAAAAACAAAGGCACCTTCCAATATATTCAAAACATCCCCATTTTGATATCCCCCTTCATATAAGGTCAGTTGGGCATCCACGCCTTCCACTAGAGGGTTGACTGCCAATACATCCTGCCAGGAAAGATTGAAAGAATAAGGATTCCCTATCAAGTTCCATCCGGGTTCCAGAGCCATTTGGTACTCCTGATCAGTTATTAATTCAGTTGATCCCGGTCCACTGTCAATATCCGTGGGGTTACGCACGATTAGCCAGTAGCCTTTCCCTCTCTCAAATACTGACAAGCCGGATTGATATTCCAGTACGCCGGTGTTAAGATGCCCGAATAAACGCCACTCCGCTTGATCATAAGGACCTAAATCGTCTTCGAGCACGCTGTTTATGGATGGATTGTCCAGTTCCAGTGGAAAGGAGATCAAGTTATAGTCCGACACTGAGTTTCCGAATACCAGCGATTCAAAGTCCATACCCTCAACCGGGTATTGGACATAGGTGTACCCCAAAAGATTAACGGAATTTCCCTCAACATCGCTGGCCACGAACTCGTATTCCAGGCCCATTTCGTCAAAAGCTTCCTCGGTAAGTGTTACCGCATACTGGCCAGTGCTACTGGTTAAGTCCCGAGTCACCCAGCCATCATCCCCGGCGGTTAGTCCTTTAAATATGAACAGCACCCGCTCCACTTCAATATCCCCGCTCACAGAAATATTATAGGTTACACTGCCTATACCGGCGTTGTACAATCGGGGTAAGTTTACCGGTGTTATGGAGATGGGTTCAATATCAGCTGCCCTGATAGGACCGATGGAAGCGCTTTGTACTGGTCGGCCAGGGGATACGCCGGTGGAAGCCGCCGGGGTTACCTCAAATATGATACTGGTACCCACGTCTGCACTTTCCAACCGGTAACTTTGAGCAATGGCCCCATCAATAGCTACCCCGTCACGCAACCAGCGGAAAGTGGAATTGCCTTCAAGGTCGCCATCTGCATCCGTAAATGTGTACAAGCCGTTTAGTTGTTGTCCTTCCTCAGCCGTTCCTGAAATAGTGACTACGGCAGCAATGGGGGCTGAATTTGCCGGTACCACCGGCCCGATTGGCGCGCTTTGAACCGGACTTCCAGGTGTGGCTCCGGTGAGCGATACCGGCGTGATTTCAAAGGTGATAAAAGCATCCAGGTCTGCTGATGCTACTGTATAATTTATGTCCGTTTCACCGGGTATTGCAGTATCATCTCTGAGCCATCGATAGGCGGAAGTCCCTTCCTGGTCGCCATCAGCATCAGAAAAAGTGTAAACACCCGTAATTTGCTGGCCTACTTCCGCAGTTCCGGAAATATTAACATCCAGAGCGGTGGGGATTGTATTAGCAGCCCCTATAGGTCCAACCGCTGAACTCAGTACAGGGTTTCCTGTCAGCACTCCTGTTAAGGCTACAGGTGTCACTTCAAAAAGGATAGTGGCCCCTTCATCTGCCGATTGCAAGGTATAGCTCAAGGCTGTGGCCCCGGCAATTTCAACATTATCTCTCAACCAGCGGAAAGTGGAAGTGCCTTCCAGATCTCCATCTGCATCACTGTAGTTATAGGAACCAGTCAAAGAAAGTCCGACTTCAGTGCTTCCGGTTATGGAAACAGACGAAGCTACAGGTGCTGTATTAGCTGGAAGTACCGGGCCGACACTAGCACTCTGAGACGGACTGCCTGGGGTATCACCGGTAAGAGCCACGGGTACCACTTCAAAACTGATATTAGCGCCTTCATCTGTATCCTGTAGGGTGTAGTTAATGGCAGTCGCTCCAATTATGGCCACCCCGTCACGCAGCCAACGGAAGGTTGATAAGCCTTCCAAATCTCCATCGGGATCACTATAGGTATAAACCCCGGTCAGAACCTGACCTACTTCCAAGCCTCCGGTTATGGATAGATCTGTGGCCACCGGAGGCTCATTGGCAGCATCTATAGGACCAACGGCCGGACTTTGAACCGGACTCCCCGGCGAAGCACCTGTGGCTGCCACCGGGGTGACTTCGAATATGATATTGGTGCCCTGGTCCAAATCAACCAGGCTATAGGTCAGGGCGGTGGCCCCGGCAATCTCTACATCATCCCTCAACCACCGGAAAGTGGAAGTGCCTTCCAGGTCGCCATCCAAATCATCGAAGGTATAAGAACCCGTTAGTTCTTGGCCTACCTCAGTATTGCCCGATATCAAAACATCAGTAGCGGTAGGTATAGCATTAGCCGAACCAATAGGTCCTACGCCGGCACTCACCACGGCGGCACCCGTCAAAACACCAGTCAGGGCAACCGGAGTGACTTCAAAGGTAATGGTTGTATTTTCATCGGACGTGGTTAAAGTATAGGTCACAGCAGTGGCACCTGATATCTCTACTCCATCTCTAAACCATCTGAATAGCGAGGTCCCCTCTAAATCACCATCCGCATCATTGAAAGTATAATTGCCGGTTAATACTTGTCCTACTTCGGTTATTCCAGTAATGGATAGATCGGTAGCTGTGGGCGCGGTATTGGCCGGTACTACCGGTCCCACACTGGGACTTTGTACGGCTGCTCCAGTGAGTATACCGGTGACCGCTATGGGTGTTATTTCAAAAAT
>JAOTYN010000356.1 GCA_029861825.1 Cyclobacteriaceae bacterium | reverse complement strand
CTCATGACAGAGTTTACCCCTTCCTTCAATTCCATTAGGTTAGACTCTGATGATTTTAATGGCAGTTTTCAATCCAATTTTGCCTTAAAGGATCTAGGGGCTACTGTTAAGGAACGGCTCCGCTACTATGTGCAGGGGGCAACCGGCCCTACTGAAAATCTGTTGACCAAGCGTTTAGATTTCGACCTGCAAATGGAGCAACCGGAACCCTTGCGCTGGCTGGGCCTGGATATCAAAAAACTGTCGGGCTTACGGGTCACCGGGGGATTGGTGCCAACCCATGGGAATCTTGATATAACCATGGAGCTGCAACAGTTGGTCTGGTCCGACATTTCACTGAATGATGTTGATATGGGAGTGCAAGTGAGTAACGAAAATGCCCTGGCCAATCTTACCATATCCTCGGTGCACTATGACACAGTGAAAATGGGGGCCCTACACTATAACCTGATCAGCCAGGAAAATGCCTTGCGTTCTCGTTTTAGTTTTAGAAAAGATTCCGTGACCATATTAGACCTACAGGGGTCTGCTACCCGCCAACAGGACCGATTTTATTTTGTTATTGACAGTTTATTAGCTTTTAACCGGCCCATACAAGTTTCCTCAGGGCATGCCATCCTTTTCAATGACCAGAGCATATCTTTCGAAGATCTGGAGATTCGAGACAAGGATTTTGCCGCTTATCTGAGCGGGAACGAGAACCAATTTGAATTGAGCTGGGTCAACGGAAACCTGCACCATATTCATGATGTATGGGGCAAGTATTGGATGGAAGATATCCATGGGTTTCTAAACGGAGAAGTGCATTTAGACCGTCAACTTGAAGTTTTAGAGGTGACATTGGAAGTGGACAGCTTATCGGTAAACTCATCGCATCCGGCGCAGGTGCACCTGTCGGCTCATAAAGCCGGAAGTGCAGTACCTTTCAATCTAAGATTAAACAGCCAATCAAATCTTATCGATTTTTCCGGAAGCTACTCCCCATTTAATAAGGCTATTAAAGCCACGGTAGATGTCGATGTAAGAGAGTTGGAGCAAATGCAATATTTGTTCGATACTTATCTGGAAGAACTAAGGGGCAGTGTACGGGGAAATGTCAGTATAGCCGGAACCCTGGACAATCCGGAGACCAAAGGATCCTTTAACTTGAAGCAGGTAAATCTGGGGGTCCGCAATCCCAGGGCTCAACTGCAAATAGAAAATCAAAGCCTGGTTTTTAACGGTTCGGAAATAATTTTCGACCAATTTACTATCCGAGATCAGCTTAAAAACAAGTTGGTGGTCAACGGAAAAATAAATCCGGGGCTCAAACAAGCCCCTAGCTATTCACTCAACATTTTCAGCGATAATTTTGTACTGTTCGATACTCCACCAGCAGAAGACCGGCCCCTCCATGGTAAACTTGTACTGGGCACCGACTTTCTGCTTTCAGGTCAGGACCGCGATATTAACATCAAGGGAAGTCTTACCATTAAGGACAGTACCGCGGTCACCTATGTGACAGCCCCTGAGGACATCGTACTGACTACCGGCGAAGGCATCGTAACGTTTGTGGACCCGCACGCCGATCCGGATACCTTGAAATTAGACCTGTCCAGCAGTCTATATGACTCATTGGTAGCCAATCTCCCGGACTTCAATCTGGAAACCAACCTGACCATTGAGCCAGAAGCTGCCTTCAAGGTAGTGATCGATCCTCAGTCCGGAGACTATATTGAGCTATCAGGAGCAGCCGACATGGAGTTTGCATTCGATCGTACAGGCAATGTGCAGTTGTCAGGAGTTTACAATTTGAGTCGGGGCACCTACCAGCTTTCATTCTATGACATTGTCAGCAAAAAATTTGAGTTATCCCCCGGGTCTACGGTGACCTGGAACGGCAATCCGTTGTCAGGCAAGCTAAATATCGCAGCGATTAACAGCATCAAAACATCATCAATCGGTCTGGTGGGCAATGAAATTGGAGAAGGTGAAAAAGCCTTGTACCGCAAACCCTTGGATTATTTAGTGGGTATTAATATCAGAGGATCCATCGAATATCCTGAAATATCCTTTTCCATGGATCTATCCAAAAATGATCGCAGCAACTATCCGGTGTTAGCCAATAAACTAGACCGCCTGAATCAGCCGGAATTTGAGGCGGAACTTAATCGACAGGTCTTTGGACTGCTGGTTTTGGGGGGATTTTTACCAGAGAATACCAGATCTAACATAAACACCGGTGTAATGGCCACCACGGCCTTGGCCAACTCAGTGAACAGCATCCTGGCCAACCAGTTAAATCAAATTACCAATCGATACATTAAGGGAGTGGATATCGATATCGGCCTGGAGTCCTACAGCGACTATACCAGCGGCGGCGGGCAGACCCGAACCGCCATGGAGTTCCGGGTTAGCAAGACATTGGCCAATGACCGCCTGTCTATTGAGGCCGGGGGCAGTTTTGATCTGGATTCCGACCAATCCGGTACCAGCAGAGGGGATGGGTATAAAGGAGATATTGCCATTATATACGACCTAACCGCCACCGGAAACAAGAAGTTAAAACTTTTTAACAACGAGACCTATGATATTATCTACCACGAAGTCCGTAATACTGGTATTTCATTAATATTTGTCAGGGAATTTGACAAGCGTCAAAAGAAGCAATAAGTATGCGGGCCGTTCTAAAGTATATGATCATGGCAATTGCCGCCGGAGCGTTTCTTAACTGTACGGGCTTAAAAAACATAAGTGCTGAAGACCCTTTATTTCTGGGAAGTCAAATAGAATTCACGGACGGACCACCCGGGGAAAAACACACCAAATCGGAGACTGACAAAGTTCTGTTGCCCAAACCAAACTCACAATTTTTATGGATGAGACCGGCAGTTGCCCGGTATCAGATGCTATCCGACTCAGCCAGGATTAAAAAATTTTGGCGCAAGAAAATAGAAAAGCCAATTCTGTTGTCCCACACGGATCCCTCTCTCATTAAGCAGGCTTTGCACCAGGCGGTTTTCCATACAGGTTATTTTAACAACCGGGTTGAATATGATACGTTATGGACAGGAAAAAAAAGAGCCGCACTTCGATATCGCATTACTCTGAACCAACCCTACCTGTTTGATCAGATTACTTATCCGGTGGTAACGGATTCACTCACCGCGGCTATCCGGGAATTGGGTAAAAGCAGTCTGTTGAAATCAGGCAGTCGGTATTCCCTGGAGAATATCAAGGACGAGCGTCGTAGGATCGACCGTGGGTTAGAGGAAAAAGGGTTCATCAATTTTAACGAAGACTTTTTGGTAGCACTACTGGACTCTGTTTCTGGCGACCGAAAAGTCAATGTCAACCTGAGTGTAAAAGAGGAAATACCACCTGAATCCCGCACCCCTTATTTCATTAAGGACATTTTTATTCATGATGACTATAGTCTTGATCGCTATCAACCCGACACCATCTCCTACCAAAACTATCACCTGATCACACAATTTGGGTCCCTGAACTTTGAGAAACTCAAACCGGGTATTACCCTGGAACCCGGCGCGCTTTATACTCGCACAGATTACCGCAGAACAGTGCAGTATTTAAATAACCTGCCTCTAGTGCGTTACGTCAATATCAAATTTGTCCAGGATTCAATATACAATAGAATGAATGCCATGGTCTATATGACCTTAAGAAAGCGATTTGCCTATAGTGCTGAATTCGATGTTATTTTTCGCTCCACCAATTTTTTCGGACCCGGCATCACCGCCAGCTACACCGATCGAAATTTCAGGAAGGGCGGCGAGCAGCTGAAAATCAATGCCCATGGCAGGTTTGAAATGCAAATAGCCGACGGTGGTGTAAATCCTGCCTATGAATTGGGGCTGGAAGTAAATTATTTGATTCCCAGACTATATCCTTCCTTTTTAAAAGAGCTAAAAGGACACAATCTGGCCAAAACAGATATTTCCGTGGGCTATAATTTATTCAACAGATTGGATCTTTATCGCTTGAATTCCATTTACCTGGACTTTGGATATCGCTGGAGCAAATCGGATAAACTTCGTCACTATTTACACGCAGCAGAGATCATCTATACACAGGTACCTGAAAAATCCAAGTCTCAAGATTTCAAGGACTATTTGGAAGAAAACCCGGGGGTGGCCAGAAGTTTTGAAGAACAATTCGTGTTAGGCATTGGGTACGAGCTGGACTTCAGACCACCTACTAATGGCCTCCATAAATTTGATCTGAATGTGGGGGTGGACCTTTCGGGAAATCTTCTTTATGGGCTGCATCGGGTATTTAATGCCAAAGAAGACAGTTTGGGCCGTTTCAACCTACTAGGACTGCCTTTTTCGCAGTATGTGCGCACGAAGTTTAACTTCGTTTATACCCGCAATTTAAGCCAGAGCTCCAGCTTAGTAACCCGTTTATTTGTCGGTGTGGGTATACCTTATGGCAACTCCGAAGTGTTGCCTTATCTCAAACAGTTTTATGTGGGAGGCTCCAATAGTCTTAGATCCTTTATTGCCAGGACCATTGGTCCGGGTAGTGAAGTACCCCCTGATGGTTTTCGCGACCTGACCGGGGACATCAGGCTGGAACTGAATGCCGAATATCGATTTACCATTTCCGGAAGTTTCCAAAGTGCCTTGTTCGTAGACACCGGCAATATGTGGTTGT
>JAOTYN010000355.1 GCA_029861825.1 Cyclobacteriaceae bacterium | reverse complement strand
ACGCCCTTGATTAATATGATCAACTTCCAAAGTCTGATCGCAACTAAAGCTGCCAGGATTAACCTTGCAGCACAAGGTGATCCGATCATGGAGTTCGGTTTGCGGAGAGCTCAGGGAATTGATGGCGCCTTGTCGGCCAGCCGCGCAGCATTTATTGGTGGTTGTAGCTCTACCTCAAATGTATTGGCAGGAAAACTATTTGGTATACCAGTTAGCGGCACCCATGCCCATAGTTGGGTGATGTCATTTGAGAATGAGTTAGCATCCTTCAGAGCTTACGCCGATGCTTTACCAAACAACTGTGTATTCTTAGTGGATACCTATAATACATTACAGGGGGTAAGGCATGCGATAGAGGTGGGAGAAGTATTGAAAGCTCAGGGCAAGCAATTGCAAGGTATTAGAATCGATTCTGGAGATCTTGCTTATTTTAGCAGTGAGGCGCGGAAGCTGCTGGATAAAGCTGGATTTGAAGATACAAAGATCATAGCCAGCAACAATCTGGACGAAAACATTGTCACTAGCCTTAAGGACCAGGATGCAGCTATAAATGTCTGGGGTATTGGCACTAAACTGGTTACCGCTTTTGACCAACCTGCTTTGGGTGCGGTATACAAGCTTTCAGCGATTAGAACGGATCAAGGAGAATGGAATTACAAGATCAAGTTATCTGAGCAAGCCGTAAAAGTAAACAATCCAGGTTTGCAGCAGGTAAGGCGTTTTAAGAATGACAACTTATTTGTTGCGGACATGATCTATGACACTCCATTAGGCATTGATCCCGGTCACATCATTATCGATCCCATGGACAATACCAAAAGAAGGAGCTTGAAAAATGAGCGCTATGAACATGAGGATCTATTACAGCCTGTGTTTAGAGATGGTAAACAGGTCTATGAAAAGCCCGAGATCATAGAGATAAAAGATCGTGTTACGAATCAATTAGGCTCATTGGATAAGGCAATCAAACGTTTCGTAAATCCACATGCTTACCCAGTGGGATTGGAGCGCCAACTGTATGATCTGAAGACCAAATTAATTTTTAATTTAAGAAATACCAAAATTTAAACTACCAGTAGAATTAATCTTTATTAATTAGTTGATTAATAGTAATATATGAGGGCTTTGATTTTGGTGGATATTCAGAATGATTTCTTGCAGGGAGGGGCATTAGCGGTGCCTGATGGAGATGATATTATACCCATAGTAAATCAATTGCAGAGATACTTCGACTTCGTTATTGCCACTCAAGATTACCATCCACCTAACCACCAAAGTTTTGCTAGCCAGTACTCTGGGAAAAAAATTGGAGAGTTGGTTGAATTGGATGGGATACCTCAGGTGCTTTGGCCGGATCACTGTGTCCAATCAACAGCTGGTGCTGAATTTAGCGCCGACCTGGATCTAGATAAGGTTGACAAAATATTTCCGAAAGGTACGGACGACTGGATCGATAGTTACAGTGGTTTTTTTGACAATGAACATAAGAAGGATACCGGGTTGGATGAATATTTGAAAGGGAAGGAGGTCGATCAAGTATTTATTGTGGGGCTGGCAACAGATTATTGTGTAAAGTACACGGCTCTGGATGCAGTATCTTTGGGATTTGATACATGGGTAATCACCGATGCGGTCAAAGGTGTAAACCTGCAAGACGATGCCAGCGCAAAAGCACTGGAAGAGATGGAAGCAAAAGGCGTGAAGCTTATTACCAGTCAGGATATTTTACAAAACTAATTATTTGAAATGCCAAAAAGCCATATTCTCCTTACCGCCTGAGGTCAGCTATCTCAATTGTGCCTATCAATCACCATTACTCAGATCTGTGACATCAATTGGCCGGGCCATGGTAGATCAAAAGGCCACCCCCTTCCGGATCGTAAAGGACGATTTTTTCGCACCTACGGAAAAGCTCAGATCATTATTTGCCCAATTGATCCATGCTCCTGACCCGAAGCGGGTGGCCATTATTCCTTCTGCCTCTTACGGCTTGGCTACCGTAGCCAGGAATATAAGGCTACAAAAGGGACAGAACATAGTGATGGTGGAGGAACAATTTCCAAGCAATGTATATACCTGGAAAAGGCTGGCGCAGGAACAAACAGTTCAACTTAAGATAGTAAATGCACCGCAAGAAGATGATCAAAGAGGGGCCATGTGGAATAAACGGATTTTGGAAGCCATCGATGAACAAACAGGTTTGGTTACCATTGGCCAGGTACACTGGGCTGATGGTACTTTGTTTGACCTGGAAGCCATCCGACGGCGTACGGGAGAAGTAGGAGCTTCATTGATCATTGACGGGACACAGTCTATCGGTGCTTATCCTTTTGATGTAAGATTACTACAGCCAGATGCGGTCATTTGTGCGGGATATAAGTGGCTTATGGGTCCTTATTCTATAGGTTTGGCCTGGTATGGACCTCGTTTTGATAATGGCACACCACTGGAAGAGAATTGGATCAGTAGATTGAACAGTGAGGATTTTGGTGGTTTGGTTAATTATGAAGACCGTTACCAACCGGGAGCGTTGCGATATGACGTGGGGGAAAACAGTAATTTCATTCTAGTGCCAATGTTAAGCACCGCCCTGGAACAAATCTTGGCCTGGCAGGTTACTGAGATACAGGCCTATTGCAGGGAATTGGTACGGGGGCCCATTGAAGATTTACGAGCACTGGATTTTAAGATTGAGGATGAAGCGTCCCGCTGTGCTCACTTATTTGGTATAAGACTGCCAGCCCATATTAATATGGATCGTTTAAAGCACCGGTTACAAGAGGAACAGATATATGTGTCATATCGTGGGGATGCGATCCGTGTCTCTCCCCATCTATACAATGAGCCGCATGATTTGGACCGTTTGGTAGCCTGCTTTCAAGAAAGCACATGACCCATGTCATTGTCCATTACTTTTAAAAAGCACCGCCTCAAGTTCAATTTTGTTGCAGGTACCTCGAGAGGTACGATGAAGGAGCGGGAAACATATATTCTTAAAGTGGTTGACACAAATAATCCGGGAGTGATAGGGTTGGGAGAGTGCGCTCCTTTAGCGGGTTTGAGTATAGATGATCGACCAGATTATGAAACTGAATTAGCCAAAAAATGTGAACTCCTAAATGGATTGCAAATGCCAAGAGGCTTGAAGGACATTGTCGTATGCCTACGAGATCTTATAACCTCCGAGTGGCCTTCACTATACCTTGGTTTTGAAATGGCTTTAATGGATTTACTCAATGGAGGGAATGGGATCCTATTTCATAATGAATTTAGTGAAGGTAAAGAACCTATTCCTATTAATGGTCTGATCTGGATGGGAGATAGGGATTTCATGCGCCAACAGATCAAGCAGAAGGTTAAAGCTGGGTATACCTGTTTAAAAATGAAAGTGGGTGCTATTGATTTTGAACAGGAACTGCGGTTGCTTACATATATGAGGGAATTGGCTCCGAATGCAATTATAAGAGTTGATGCTAATGGTGCATTCAAATATGAGGAAGCTCAGAAAAAATTGGACCAGCTGGCTTCTATAAAAATACATTCTATTGAGCAACCTTTGGCAGCAGGAAATCCAATGCAGATGAAGGAGTTGAGTCAAAATTCAATAATCCCAATTGCTTTAGACGAGGAGTTGATCGGTATCAATAGTTCTAAAAGTAAAAGCGCATTGCTGGAAGAAACAGACCCTAAATATGTGGTGCTCAAACCCTCATTGTTGGGCGGTTTTCACGCTACTGAAGAGTGGACCAAATTGGCTGAAGAGAAGGGTATTGGCTGGTGGATCACTTCAGCACTGGAGTCAAATGTTGGATTAAACGCAATAAGCCAGTTCACGGCTTCTCTTAACTACGAGGGACATCAAGGTTTGGGTACAGGGCAGCTATACACTAATAATATTGGCAGCCCTTTACGGATTTCTAGAGGTCTACTATTTTTTAAGTAAAGGTTGAATATTTTTACCCCATAACATCCGAGAATTATTCGTTTGATGAGGTCATGGGTGATAACTATCGCTTACAAATAATTCTCTTTCAAACGTTCTTTCACGTCACTCAATCCCTTACTTCCTACTTCCTCAATTAAAAATAGATTCTCCCGCGGTGTTATTTCAGGCATTTTGGGGTCAATAATAAACTTAGGGATATCAGCGGCCACATAATCTATCAGGCCAGCGGCAGGATAAACCACCATGGAAGTACCGACTACAATGAAAATATCCGCGGTCATGGTTTCCTGTACAGCCAGTTCCATCATTGGTACCATCTCTCCAAACCACACAATATGAGGCCGCAGTTGCGCTCCTTTTTCGCAACAGTCGCCAAGGTTTAGTTCCCAGCTTTCAACAGGGTAGATTAAATTTTCATCAAGCGTACTTCGGCATTTGAACAATTCACCATGCAGGTGCAGGACTTTTGAAGATCCGGCCCGTTCATGAAGGTTATCTACATTTTGGGTAACAATAGCAACTTCAAAATCTTGTTCCAACTCGGCTAGAATTAGATGGCCCTTATTTGGTGTTACTTCTAAAGCTTTTTTGCGCCGTTGGTTGTAAAACTCCAGTACCAGTTCGGGATTGCGCTCCCAGCCTTGGGGTGTGGCCACTTCCATAATATCATGGCCTTCCCATAGTCCGTCAGCATCCCGGAAGGTAGGAACACCACTT
>JAOTYN010000354.1 GCA_029861825.1 Cyclobacteriaceae bacterium | reverse complement strand
GAATTGTACGTAAATGAAATTAGTGAGACCTATGAATAAATTGTATCCTGTAATGTTACTGCTGATGATGACCTTTTTCGCATGCAGCAAGAGTGAACTACAGCGAACCATACGACGGGAAATGGCTACAGGGGTGCAGCAGGACTCCGTTTTCCTCGGCCTTAAATTTGGCATTGAACTTCAGGATTTTTACGATCATTGCCGGGAACTTAACCTCAAAGGTATTGTGAAAGAAGGCCCCAGGAATATGTCAGTGGAATACCTGTTCAAAGACAGTCTAGACAATCCCATAGCTTTCAATTTCTACGCCCATAAAAATAACCAAGAGGGACGAAATCAACGTATCCATCAGTATAATACCACTTTCTACTATTATGCTTTCGCGCTTAACCGACACTTGCAATCCGACCACTTGATAAAGATGCTGCCTTCGGTCTTAATGGATTGGTACGGCGGCAATGAGCCTTTCACCATGGTCAAAGATGGAAAGGAACATATATACAAAATAGACGGCAACAGAATGATAGACCTGTTTATTTTCGATGAGAGTACGGTAGTGGCTACTTACTATGATTTGTCCCATCTCTATCCGGAATTGCGCAAATGAGGGCCCTAATATTCACCTACCTGTTGCTGGTATTGACCAGTTCTTGCCGTTTGGAAGATAAACAGGCTTTCAAACGCATTGATGCTGGTCATTCCAATATTGAGTTCTCCAACAATCTTGAGTTTCATCCCGACTTCAATATATTCAGGTATCGCAACTACTACAACGGAGCAGGTGTGGGGTTGATCGATTTCAATCAGGATGGCCTGGTAGACATTTACCTAGTAGCCAACATGGAAAGCAACAAGCTATATCAGAACCTGGGAAACTTCAAATTCAAAGAGGTTACCGAGAAAGCAGGAGTTGCCGGGGAACGAGCTTGGAGTACAGGTGTAACGGTGACCGATGTTAATGCCGACGGCTTGCCGGACATCTATTTATGCAATTCAGGAGATATTAAGGGAGACGACAAGAAGAATGAGCTGTTCATAAATAACGGTAACGGCACTTTTGAGGAGAAAGCTGAAGAATTTGGGCTGGCCGACGACGGTTTTTCTATCCACGCCTCCTTCTTTGATTACGACAAAGACGGGGACCTGGATATGTATCTCTTGAATAACTCCTACCGGGCCATTGGCAGTTTCGACATGACTGAGAACTTGAGAATGGTCAGTAATGACATCGGTGGCGACAAGTTTTACCGCAACGATCAGGGGAAATTTGTGGATATAACTCTGGAGGCCGGTATTTACAGCAGTGAGATAGGCTTTGGACTAGGGGTGACTGTGGGAGATGTAAATAACGATGATTGGCTGGATATCTATATTTCCAATGATTTTTTTGACCGGGACTATCTGTATATAAACGATCAAAAAGGAGGCTTTGAAGAAAAACTGGAGGAGCAAATTAAATCAATTAGCGCCGCTTCTATGGGGGCGGATATTGCTGATCTGGACAACGACGGCTTTATGGAGATCTTTGTTACCGATATGCTGCCCGACGAAAATGCCCGCATTAAGACGGTGACCACCTTCGATTCCTGGGAGCGGTACCAGCAAAGTGTTGAAAATGGGTATTGGCATCAATTCACACGGAACACGCTGCAATACAACAATGGCGATAACACCTTCAGCGAAATTGGCCGCTATGCCGGACTGGAAGCCAGCGACTGGAGCTGGGCAGCGCTTATTTTTGATTTTCAAAACGATGGCCTAAAGGATGTTTTTATTGCAAATGGCATTTATCAGGACCTGACCAACCAAGATTTCCTGGAGGTCGTAACCCGGGAACAGGTCATCCAGCAAATCATATCCGGAGGTAATGTGGATTATGAAAAGCTGATCGGTTATATCCCTAGTGTGCCCATTCCCAATCACGGATATATAAATAATGGGGATCTAACCTTTACCAACCACGCTGAGGATTTGGGGCTGAGTGAGGAAAGCTTTTCAAATGGAGCGGCCTATGGCGACCTCGATAATGACGGAGATCTGGACCTGGTGATTAACAACACCAACATGCCCATATTTCTCTATGAAAACCAAGCGGAAAATTTGTATCCGAACAATCACTTTATAAGATTTATATTGGAAGGAGAAGGTAACAACACCAATGCCCTGGGAACGAGGATAACCGCTACCATCGAAGGAGATCAGCATGTTTTGGAACATGTGCCTGCACGGGGTTTTCAATCGACCATGGACCACCGTCCTTTGATGGGGATTGGCGACCACGTGGTAGTTGAGCACATTGAAATTAAATGGCCCTCCGGTAAAATTACCAGCCTGGAAAATGTTCCGGCCGACTCGGAGTTGAGGCTGGCTGAATCCGATGGCACAGAAACACCGGTGGTCACCCGGGACACCAGTTCATTGACCTTGTTTACTGCAATGGATTCAGTGGCATTTCCCGCCGGCAAACACCTAGAAAATGAATTTGTAGATTTTCAGCGCGATCGACTGCTGTTCCAGATGCTTTCATCGCAAGGACCCTGCTTGTGCCAGGGAGATATTAACAATGACGGCTTGGATGACATTTTTATAGGAGGAGCGGCTGGTTATCCCGGTAACATTTATGGTCAGAATCAGGATGGTAGTTTTCGTAAAATTGACGCCCTGGTTTTTGATAGAACCAAGAGGTCGGAGGATGTTGATTGTACTTTATTCGATGCAAACGGGGACGGAAATCTTGACCTCTATGTAGCCAGTGGCGGAAGCGAATTCAATCCATTCGTACCGGACCTGAACGACCGCTTATATTTTGGTCAGGGAAATTTTGAATTCACATTGGTTCGCCAGACCCTCCCCGCCAATAAATTTGAAAGTTCGTCGGTAGTGAAACCAGCCGATTACGACCTCGATGGAGACATAGACCTATTCGTGGGCATTCGCCTAAAACCATACTTCTTTGGTGAGCCCAACAACGGTTATATACTTGAGAATGACGGAGCAGGAGTGTTCAGCAACGCTGCCCCTACCCTAGCCCCCGGCTTAGAAAAAATCGGATTGATTACCGATGCCAGCTGGACCGATATTGATCAGGACCGCGACCTGGACCTGATCCTGGTAGGCGAATGGATGCCCATAACTGTTTTTATAAATGACAACGGAAAATTCGAACATCGCCCGGAACACTTTGCCAATTCTCATGGATGGTGGAATACCGTAGAAACCGCAGATTTGAACGGAGATGGTTTTATGGATATACTGGCTGGGAATCACGGATTAAATAGCAGGTTCCATGCTACTGGTGATAAGCCTTTGCAGATGTACGTAAAAGACTTCGACCGCAATGGTCTTACCGATCAAATAATATGTCAATACGAAGGTGAGAAGCTGTATCCATTATCATTAAAACATGACTTGGTAAGTCAAATACCTCAGATTGGCCGCAAATATCAGCAATATGCCGACTACCAGGATCAACAGGTAGTGGACATTTTTGGTCCCGAGGAGTTGGAAAGTGCTATCTTACTTAAAGCTTATGATCTATCCACCTCGGTGTATCTGAATAATGGAGATATGACATTTTCCAAAATTAAATTACCAAAGCAGGTCCAGTTTTCAAGCACTTATGCCATATCGGTTTCAGATTTTGACGAAGACGGAAACCCGGATATTCTATTTGGGGGCAACATGTACCATTCCAAACCTGAAATGGGGAGATACGACGCCAGTTACGGCACATTGCTGCTGGGCGATGGAACCGGAGGTTTTACCCCTATGCCCCCGTCCCAATCAGGATTGAAAATCGATGGAGCAGTGAGGTCCATTCGGTGGGCTGGTGATAAGGTTGTGGTAGCCAACAACAACCAATATCCCCAAATATTCAAAAGAAGTTCTGAGTAGCCCACACGCTCATGAACCGATATCTCTCCGCTTTTGTACTTCTTTCTTTCTTAGGAACCTGTAGTGTTTCTTGCAAAAAGGCCCCTGTAGATACCCTGTTTGAGGACCTGCCCTCTACGGAGTCGGGTGTGAATTTTTCAAATGATATCAGCAACTCCGAGGAGTTCAACATGATTGACTATCTATATTATTATGATGGGGGCGGCGTGGCTATTGGAGATATTAATAACGACGGATTAAGTGACATCTATTTGGTGTCAAACGAAGGAGAAAACGGACTTTTCTTAAATCAGGGGGATATGAAGTTTTTGGATATATCGGAATCGGCAGGTGTAAAATCACCGGGGTTGTGGAAGACCGGAGTATCTATGGCCGACGTTAATGGAGATGGATTACTGGATATATACTTGTGCAGATTGGGCCACTATAAAGGAGTGAAAGGGAAAAATGAACTGTATATCAATCAGGGCGATCTTACCTTCAAAGAAGAAGCCGCCCAATACAACCTCGATTTTTCAGGATTCTCCACTCAAGCGGCTTTTTTCGATATGGACAACGATAATGACCTGGATCTGTACCTGCTCAACCACTCGGTGCACAGTTCCCGCTCATTTGGAGCATCCAGCTTAAGATCCGATGTGGACTCGCTGGCGGGCGACAGGCTGTACCGAAATGACCACCAATATTTTACAGATATATCTTCCGGCTCGGGAATTTACCGTTCACAACTTGGATATGGGCTGGGTATCGGCTTGAGCGATATAAACCGCG
>JAOTYN010000353.1 GCA_029861825.1 Cyclobacteriaceae bacterium | reverse complement strand
ATTAAGAGGAGTAAATTCAACACATTTGAAGGAGGCCATAGGGTACCTGCTATTGTTAAATACCCAGGCAAAATTCCGGCCGGGCGAGTCTCGAATGAACTTGTCAGTTCCATGGATATTTTACCAACCATAGCGCATATTACCGGAGCGTCTATGCCGGACGAAAGGGTAATTGACGGCAAAAACATCTGGCCGATACTAAGTGCTGAAGAAGGCGCTGAATCTCCACACAAAGTACTGTATGGCTATCATGGAAAAAATTTGCAGACTATTCGAAAAGGAAATTGGAAATTGCACTTACCCAGAACACCCCAATCGGTTCCGTTTTACGCTCAGCGGAGATGGGGTCGTGGGACAATTGATTCACTAAGCGCTCCCATGTTGTTCAATCTGGAACAGGATGTCGAAGAGCAAATCAATGTGGCTGATGAATTTCCGGAAATTGTTAAAGATCTACTGGTGGAAGCGGAAGCAGCCCGGACAGAACTGGGCGATTGGGACATAACAGGTCAAGATGAGCATGATCACAATGGGTTTGAAGGAGATATTCATGCAATACCGGTAAGGAATAGATGAAATACAACACATAATTATAGAAGAAATGTACAATGAATATTATGTTTAATAAGACACATTTAGTTTTTCTTGCTTTGTTAATGCTGTCATTATATGTTGATGGGCAAGATAAAAAACCCAATTTTTTGATCATTTATGTTGATGACTTGGGCTACAATGATCTTGGCTGTTATGGAGCAAGGGACACGGCTATTAATACCCCAAATATTGACCGAATGGCTGGAGAGGGGATCAGGTTTACAAATTGGACTTCTGCCTGTAGTGTTTGTGCACCCTCCCGAGCCGCGTTGTTAACCGGGCGCTACCCAAATCGTTGTGGTTTGCCTGTAGGTAATAACGGGAGTAAGGTGTTTGGTGACCATTTTGATTCAAAAATGGGACTGCAACAATCAGAAATCACTATTCCGGAAGTACTTAAGCCATTGGGCTATATGACGGCCATGTACGGGAAAGCTCATTTGGGCGCCGATCCGAAGTTTTATCCCCTACGGCATGGTTTCGATGAATATTATGGCAGTCTGTTTAATTTCCCTATTGGCGGGACCAATCCTGTATTAGAAGGGGATTCTATTGTTGAACCTGCTATGAAGTATCAGGATATACATCTCAAACTGACGAATCGTACTATCGATTTTATGAAAAAAAGCCAGGAGGCTGATAGGCCATTCTTTATCTATTTGTCACATTATCTATGTCACGGTCCCTGGGATCCAAATCGAAAATTTGCTACTGATAAGGAGTGGGAGGTTTACCAAAATCAACCTATAAAAGGGCATTTGAAAGATGGCGGAGACAAAATTTATCCGGCATTGGTGAGGGAACTTGATTGGCATGTGGGAGAAGTATTAAAAGCCATCAAAGAGTTGGATATCGATGAAAACACCTTGGTTGCGCTGGTGTCGGATAATGGTCCATGGCTCCCGGCCGGGTCGGCTTGGCCGCTTAGGGGAGGTAAATTTAACACATTTGAAGGTGGCCATAGGGTACCCTCAATTGCCCGGTGGCCGGATGAAATTCCTGGTGGACAAGTTAGCGATGCTCTTTGCTCAACCATGGATTATTTTCCAACGATTGCTCATCTGGCGGGTGCCGAGTTGCCAGAAGACCGGAAAATTGACGGTATTAACATCTGGCCTATTTTGAAGGGCGATAAAAATATAGGTGAGCATGATATTCTTTATTATTATAATGGGATCACCCTTGAAGCCGTTCGTGAAGGAAACTGGAAGCTCCATCTACCAAGAGAGCCGCATATGAAAGTATATTGGTCAAAAGGAGAAATGGGCGGATTCCAGACGCTTGGAAAACCGATGTTATTTAACTTGGAAACCGATATTGAAGAAAAGTTAAATGTTGCAGATTTCCACCCTTTGGTTGTTGAAAGACTATTAACGCATGCCGGGAATGCGAGAGAAGAACTAGGCGATTGGAATCATAAGGGAACTGATCAAAACACACTGCTGAATTATTCAGGTAACCCAAACAACCCTGAAAGAATAAAGAAATAAGCAGAGATAGGCACATATGGATAGAAATCTAAAATAATGAAAGTAGACCTGGTGTTGGTTGTCACAGCTTTAGCATTCCTTTCCTGCGGAACAAAATACCTCACAATCCGGCTTTTGAAAAACCTGTTCTTTATAATCTGGCGGAAGACATTAGTGAAAGTCACAATGTGGCAGAACAGTATCCGGATGTAGTCGAAAAACTTATGAAAATGATTGTGGACGCAAGGCATGATTTGGGTGATACTCCCGCAGGTGTTAAAGGTAGTAATAACCGTCCTTTGGGGTGGCTATACCAAGCCAAAACTCTAACAGAATTACCAGATTATGAAAATTAGAAATCGAGTTGAATAGGATACTATAATAAAAACTGGATATTATTATTAATACATTAAAAATAGGAATTGCCTTGGTGCTTTTTACTTCATGTAATGACATAACCACCAATGAGAAAGTATTGCCAAATATTGTACTAATCAACGCCGATGATTTAGGGTATGGCGACCTGGGATGCTATGGAGCAACCAAAGTAAAAACTCCAAATATTGACCGGCTGGCGGTTCAAGGCAGACTCTTTACAGATGCCCATGCTGCTGCGGCAGTGTGTTCTCCTTCCAGATATGGGTTGTTAACCGGCCAGTACCCATTGCGAAGAAATTTTTGGGGCCCGATTACCAAAGAAACTCCTTTGACTATTGATACTACCTATTTGACAGTTAGTAAGGTATTAAAGGAAGCAGGGTACTCAACTGCTTGCATTGGAAAATGGCATCTCGGATTTGGTGATGATGAAGAGACAGATTTTAACCAGCCATTAATGCCCGGACCTCTTGAACTGGGGTTCGATTATTACTTTGGTATTCCACAGGTAAACAGTGGCCCTCCTTTTGTGTATGTTGAAAACCATCATGTGGTAGGCTACGATCCAGAAGATCCATTTGTTTATGGAGAAAGATCTGTTACTCAAGAATGGCCGGCAAAGGGTTGGCAGGCAGAATTTGGGGGCGCAAAAAAGGCACATACGCTTTATAAGGATGATAAAATAGGTACAACCTTGAAAGACAAGGCTATTGAATGGATGAACCAAGTCCATACAACTAAATCGGAGGATCCCTTTTTCCTCTATATGGCAACTACCAATATTCATCACCCCTTTACGCCGGCTCCGCAATTTGTTGGTACGAGCGAATGTGGACGATATGGAGACTTTATCCATGAGTTAGATTGGATGGTTGGTGAGGTGCTTTCTGCACTAGATGACATGGGTGTTGAAGACAATACCTTGGTTATTTTCACCAGTGATAATGGAGGTATGCTCAACCAGGGAGGACAAGATGCTTGGCTCGCGGGACACCGTTTAAACGGCGATTTATTGGGAGCTAAATTCGGTGCCTGGGAAGGCGGACATCGAATTCCAATGATTGCTAAATGGCCAGGAGAAATACCCGCCAACAGTACATCTGAGCAATTAATTAGCCAGGTGGATCTGCTGGCAACGTTTGCCAGTATCGTGGATAGGCCGCTGGATAAAGATAAGAACCATGACAGTGCTGATCTGTTAGAGGTACTAACAGGTACTCCCAAATCAATGGTGCGTGATCATCTGATCATTTCTCCTAACTGGCCAAGCCATCTGGTTATTCGCAAAGGTAAATGGGTCTATATAGATGCTCAGGACGAAGGTGGATTCAGGGGCAAAGAAATCGGTGAACATACGCTGGGAGGTGCGGCAGCGCTTAAACTAACCGGATATCTGAATAGCGACGTTTTGGATGGTGAAATTCGCAGCGATGCTCCTGCCGGTCAACTCTACGATCTGTCTCACGACCTCAGTCAGACAACTAATTTGTACAATGAACATCCAGCAATGGTTGAGGAGCTCAGAGGGTTGTTGGCTGAGTATCGAGAAAAAATTGGGGATTCTCTTGAGCTGGGTTGGATCGATAGACGCTAAATTTTAACAGGCAAAGATCTTAGTACAACTAGTATTGCAAAAACTGCATCAATTGTTGCAATGTAGAAAGAGGTGTGGGAATTTTATTAAAAATAACTTAGGGGTTAAAAAAACATGAACTTGAAATCTGCTCTTATTTTCACTTGGTTTTTATTTCAAACCACCGGCATGGCCTTTTATGCACAGCAAAACAACTGGCCTGTTCTTAAAACCTATGACGGAGATCATGTACAACGCATTGCCATGCCGATTGGCGGTATTGGTACCGGGACCATATCACTGACCGGGCGCGGTGGACTGCGAGATTGGGAGGTGATGAACAGACCGGCAAAAGGATTCAATCCCTGGTTGGTAACTGAACCAAGGGACCAGCGCACACCTTTTTTCGCCATTTATCTAGATGACGGAACCACTAAAACTGCCCGGCTTTTGGAGGGACCTTTATCACAGACTGATTTCGAAGGCAGTCAGGGGTCAGTATTGGCCAATCACGGCTTACCACGATTCGGTTCGGCTACCTTCAGAACGGCCTATCCTTTTGGTGAAGCACTGCTGACCGATCCGGATTTACCAGTAGCGGTAGTCATCGGTGCCTTTAACCCGCTGATTCCTGGCAATGTAGATGATAGCAGTATCCCTATCGCA
>JAOTYN010000352.1 GCA_029861825.1 Cyclobacteriaceae bacterium | reverse complement strand
GCTAGGAGTAAGGTACGAAGAATATTGTTTATGTAAAACAATAAGGTTTGATCAAGAATGGGATAGCGAAGTCCCTCAGTATCCGGGGATTATAATAGGGCTCATAGGCCCTGATCACCCTCAAATCCGTAATTCGTCTTTCCTGCCAGCCGGCAGGCAGGCGTCTTTCGTAATTCGTCTTTCCTGCCAGCCGGCAGGCAGGCGTCTTTCGTAATTCGTCTTTCCTGCCGGCAGGCAGGCAATCTTCCCAATGCCCGTAGTAATTGCAGGGCCCAATAAAATCGGGACGAAGCAATCCCCCGAACCGCAGCATGCTGTTTCCTAAGCCTCATTTGATTTTCTTATTTTGCTTCCTATCTTACCAACCTATGTCATTCAAAGAAAAAACCGTCATCGTCACCGGAGCCACCAGCGGCATGGGCAAGGATATCGCCCAAGCCCTGCATGAAAAAGGTGCTCAGGTGGTGGCAGGGGGCCGGGATCAAATACGGGGAGCGGAACTTCAAAACCAGGGGATCGTTTTTGTACCGGGTGATATCAAAATACCCCAGGCCAATCAGGCCTTAGTGGAAAAGGCTATGACTACCTATGGACGATTAGACGCCCTGGTTATAGCTGCTGGTCAATTAGGCATTGGCCGCCTCCATGAGCTTTCCCTGGAGGACTGGGAGGATACCCTGGCTACTAATTTATCGGCCGTGTTTTATTTGCTTAAATATGCCATACCCCATCTCAAAGAGGGCGGACAGGTCGTGATCATCGGTTCGGTGGCAGCCTTACACGCCTTTCCAGATCATCCCGCTTACACGGCATCTAAAGCCGCCTTGCCGGGCTTGGTGAAACAAATAGCCCTGGATTATGGCCCTGCTATCCGCATTAACCTGGTATCACCAGCACAAGTGCTAACCCCTTTGTTGCAAGACTCGGTTAAAGCCTTTGAGAACCCCGAGACCATCCTGGAGGAAACCGCCGCCAGCTTGCCTATGAAACGCCTGGGATTGCCCCGTGATATTACCAATATGGTGTTGTATCTGTTAGGAGAGGAGGCATCTTGGATCACCGGCAGCAATTTTGTGGTGGATGGCGGGTTTCTGAGTACGTAGGTAGGAGGTGAGGATCATGGGTCAAGAGCGTAGTTGCCATACAATAATTCCCGATCGGCGTATAAAATTACAAAGAACCCAACCGCAAGTTATGGGTGGGGTTCATTAATTGACAGTGATTATTTTATTCAAGTGTAGACCTAAGGCATAGTGCCGGTCTCAAAGTCAACCACCTTTATAGATTCTTCTTTAGAGCTGATTTCATCGCTTACCCTAGGAGTATTACAGTACATAAGAGTAAAAAGGAAGAGCAATAAAGCGTAAACGGAAAGTTTCATAACGGTTGTTTTAGATATTGATAAGGATACAGGAATTTAGAATAGATGATTACTCCTGTTACCAGGTGAGCTAGTGCTTTTGATCCGGTGAGGGCCGGCAACCGAAGATGGTAGCATCAAGGCTATTGGAAGGTATTTCATGCTCAGGGAGGGTTTGCTTGGTAAATGTAATGAATTCACTGAGCATTGGCTATGGTCTCAAGTCCTTAAATGGGAAGCTTCATCTTATGGGCCAGGGCTTGATACCCAGGGTGGGATTCCAGGTTTTCCAGTTCTACAGGAACAAAAGCATAGGGCATGTCGGGGTCATGATTCCGGTACCCTTCTTCCAGCACCCGCACTGCCTCATCCTGCAATCCAGCTCTATTGTATAAAACGGAAATGAAGACGGCAGACATCAAGGGTACCTGCTCCAGGCTTTCCGCCAGCATCTTCATAGCCGATTGATAACCTTGGTCCCGGAACTGATCTTTAATATTCTGAAACTGAATGGCGGGAATGGCTCCAAAAATAGCTTCCAGCAAATCCAGGGATTTTTGATGTTGACCTTTAATAGAGCTAATGGATTCCTGAATGAGTGGTCTGGCAAATGCAGAGGAATCTTGTGCGGTTAATTCAAGAGCTTCGTCAAGGGCTCCATAATGCCAAAGTACAACCGCATAGAGACCGGTAATAAAAGGGCTGAGAGGATCAAGTCTCGTGGCTTCTTCCATTTGTGATATGGACTCATCGAACCGCTGAAGATGCATCAGTAAATGGCCGTAGTGGGCATGGGCCAGCGCATGGTTGGGATTGGATTCAATGGCAGACTTGAAAGCGGCTTCGCTTTTTTCCCAGTTCCATTCGCTCTGCAGACTCATGAGAGCCTTTATATATTGGGCCTCGGCATAGTTTTCATCCAATTCCAGGGCCTTCTGGTTGTAGGTGTATATTGTTGGAACCGCCTCAGGTCCCGGGCTCATGCGCAGTTGCCAGCGAAAGATCCATACCGCCGCCATACCTGCATAAGCGGGGGCATAGGTGGTATCAAGTTTAATAGAACGTTCAAAATAGTCCAGAGCAGTACTCAGATTTTCCGAACTGGGAAGGTTATTCAGATAAAACATTCCATTCAGGTAGGCCTTAAAGGCTACCGGATCTATTTCCCGGGGGCTGGAAACGGTAACCGCACTTCTTTTGATCAGGGTTGTATTGATTTCTTTCGCAATGCTTTGACTGACATCATCAAACAAGTATAGAATATCGGTAAAGGGCCGGTCAAAAACCTGGGCCCAAAGGTGTGTCTCCGTAGGAACCGCCCGGATAAGTTGGACATTGATACGCAGACTATCCCCGGATCTCAATACAGAAGCCTCAATAATGGCGTCAACTCCCAATTCGCTGGCAATCTGAGGAATGGTTTTATCCTCACGGAGGGCATATGAAAGGGAGGAGGTGCGCGATATCACATTAAGAGACGTTATCTGAGACAAGGTAGTGATCAGGTTGTCGTGCATGCCCGCGATCAGATTATTCTGGGTAGAATCGCCAGTCAGATTGTCAATAGGCAACACCGCTAGGGTGCGGATGGTCTGGCCTTGAGAGGCTTCATCAAAAACACGCGAAGTTGTAGTCAACCAATAATACCCAAAATAGCCGGCCAGCAATAAGATGATCAGTGTACCCACCCCCAAAAGGATCTTTCTTGGGGATAACGGTGCTGAGTCAGAAAGGTGATGGGAACGTCCGGCTTGTTCCTTGAATTTTCCTCGGAGGTTTTCGGGATTTGGAATTACCAAGCCCTGGTTGCCCACGGCAAATACCTCTATAGGTTCCTCTACATTCTTGAAATCAAAATACCCCAGGGAAGTCAATTGTATATCGAGGTGATTCTTTAAATTTTGACCTACCGCTTCTGATACCAGGACTGCTCCCGTAACACCCATGGATTCGATGCGGGAAGCTACGTTGATACCGTCGCCGTAGATCTCGCCCTGGTCCGTGACGATATCCCCGATGTGGATGCCCACACGTAAGGGTACCCTAGGATCTTCAGCGAACAACAATTGCAACCTTATGGCACAATGTACCGCTTCTACCGCGGAGGAGAAAGTGCTCAGACTTCCGTCCCCGTAATTCTGCACTACCGTCCCTCCGTGTGAAGTAACTTCACGTTCCAGGGTTTTGCGGTAATGTTGTGCGGTGGTCCGTCCCAGCTTCTCATCAAACTGCATCATGGCAGTATAGCCTACGATGTCCGTGAACATGATAGCGGCCAGCTGACGGGTTGAAGTCATAGTATAAGTTAACTAAAAGAGGGCTTGCAGACAAACTAGCACTCCCAGCATCCTAATACCCAAGCTACCAGCAAAGTGGTCTGTAAAAAATTAAATTCTTTTCAGCCAGAGTCTACAACAGGCAACCACCTGATAGCCAACAACACAATTATTATCAAATTCACATTTAAGGCTCTTCTTTAGCAGAATACTAGGAATTAATGGATTAATTATGGTACTTCTAAGGTGTTCAGCCTTTCGCAAAAGTAAAAGGTGGATCACCTAAAAAACCATCGATTACAGGGCGTTGGTTAGGCACAAGGACACCGAAAATCACTGTCAACAAAACAAAATCCCAATGAAAACTTTACTTACACTCCCTTTAGTATTGGCAATTACTATAATGGGATGCCAATCACCGGAATCTTCAACCACCCAGGAGCAAGAAAGTGTGATCCACGACGGGATCCGATGGGAGGGGGAAGATGATGTTGCCAACCACATGGCACTCCGTGGTCTGGAACATTTTATGAACATTGAGTTTGCTCCGGCTTATACCATGTCGGAGGCTGCTGTTCATCGGGATTCTTCTTTGTTTGCCTCGCATACCCTGCTGGCGATTCTCAGCCGGGGGGATAAAAGGGAACATCACACGCAAATGGCCAAAAAGTACGTGGAAAATGAAAATGAGACTTGTAAGCTGTTTGTTTCCCTGTTGGATGTGGAGGATGACACCACCGGAGTACAGCGCAGAGCCATCTGGACCCAAATGCGGGAATTGTCCAACGGACCGTTTATCCATTATATGTATGCCCGTAACATGGATCTGGAAGCAGATACGGCAGCGGTACTGGCAGAATTGGATAAGGTGATCGAATTTTGCCATGAAAACGACTTCAGCTCGGTGGAAGGGGCGGCCTATAATATCAAAGGATACCTGCTAAACATGACCGGTGATCTAGAAGCAGGGACCGCGGCCATTGACACCTATTTGGATCTGTATCCCCAAGGCTATAATCCCATTGATTCTCGTGCGGAATTTTATTTG
>JAOTYN010000351.1 GCA_029861825.1 Cyclobacteriaceae bacterium | reverse complement strand
AAGAACAAAACAAGAAAATCGGCGCACTGTCCAAAGGGTATCGCCAACGGGTAGGGCTGGCCCAGGCTCTCATCCATGACCCCTCTGTATTGATTTTGGATGAGCCAACCACCGGGTTGGATCCCAACCAGATCGTGGAGATCCGCAGCCTTATAAAGGAGGTAAGCCGTTCTAAAACAGTTCTGTTCTCTACACACATTATGCAGGAAGTACAGGCTTTGTGCCAACGAGTGGTGATCATCGATAACGGCACTATTGCGGCGGATCGCTCGGTAGACCAACTGCAGCAAGAATCGACACTGGCAGCTGGTGGGCTGACCATAAAAATAGACTTTGATCACCAAGTTGAAGTCAATGAGTTATTAAAGATCGAAGGTATAGCCTCCGCAAAACCCCATCCCACTGGGGGATTTCTGTTAAGCACTGTTGATAAGACAGACTTGCGATCACGAATTTTTAAGCACGCCGTTGAGCAGCAATGGACCCTGGTGGAAATGCAACTAGTGGCTGAAAGCCTGGAAGAGATCTTCCAGGGACTGACTGGAAAAGGAGGCACTGATGTTTAGTCTTTTCAGGAAGGAAGTGGCCAGTTACCTAAACTCCCTGATCGCTTATGTAGTAATAGCTGTATTCCTGACAGGTATCGGTTTATTAATGTGGGTATTCCCACAAACCAACGTATTGGATTACGGCTATGCAGATATGCAAACTCTTTTTGGTCTGGGACCCTACGTGCTGATGTTCCTGATACCCGCTATTACCATGCGATTATTTGCTGAAGAGAAGAAATCAGGCACTATGGAGTTGCTCTTTACACGCCCGCTCTCCGATATGCAGATTATTCTGGGTAAATACTTCTCCGCGTTGTTTCTGGTGATCTTTGCCTTGATCCCTACCCTGATCTACTATTATTCGGTTTACCAACTGGGCAACCCCATGGGAAATTTAGACAGCGCTGGAATAATGGGGAGCTACGTAGGCTTGTTTTTACTGGGAGCGCTCTTTTCAGCCCTGGGAGTGCTTGCCTCTGCCCTAACGGAAAATCAAATTGTGGCTTTTATCCTGGGTACCTTTTTATGTTTCCTTTTTTACGACGGTATTGACTCCTTGGCTGCACTGGATTTATGGGGTTCAGCCGGCTATCAATTGAAAAAATTGGGCATAGTATACCACTATAACGCCTTAAGTCGAGGACTTTTGGACAGCCGAGATATTATTTATTTCATCAGTACCAGTGCTGCTGTGCTACTACTGACTAAACTCATAATAGGCATTCGCAAATGGTAACCAGGAATCAAAGAAAGATTACGGATCTATTGCTGTTTGCTATAGGCATTATGGCCTGCGTATTAGCCAATCAATTTTCTGGTCATTTTCCACAACGTTGGGATCTGACGGAAGAAAAACGTTATTCGATTCAGCCGGCCACCAAGGAGTTGTTGCGTAACCTGCAGGAAACCGTGTATCTGGAAGTGTATCTGGAAGGAGAAATGCCCGCTGGTTTCCTGAGATTACAGAAATCCATTAAAGAAACCCTGGAGGAATTTAGGGTCCATGCCGGGGACCGATTGCAGTTTCAATTTATAGATCCGGATCAAGCTGCCAGTGCCCAGGCCCGGCAGGAATTCTACAACGATTTGATCCAAAAGGGGATTCAAGCCTCCAACGTGATCGATACTAAAGATGGTCAAAAAACTGAAAAAGTGATCTTTCCCGGGGCTGTGGTGGCTCAGGGAAATCGAGAGCTTGGGGTTCTGTTATTGAAAGGGAACAAAGGGGCGGGGCCAGACGAACAACTAAATCAAAGTATTGAAGGGCTGGAATATGAACTGGCCTCGGCTATCAGAGCCCTAGCCACGGTTGACCGTCCGCGTATTGCTTTAATAAAGGGGCATGGAGAGTTGGAAAATCCAGAAATTGTGGATCTTACCAATAGTTTGCTGGACCGATACCAAGTGCACAATGTAAACCTTACGCAGGGGTCTAACCTGATGGGCTACGATGCGGCCCTGGTAGTAAAACCTATTCAGATCATTTCGGAAGAAGATAAATATAAGTTGGACCAATTTGTCATGAACGGGGGCAAGATCCTGTTTTTCCTGGATGCTTTACAGGTGGAAATGGACAGCATTACCGGTGCGGGAACTTATGCCTTTCCTTATGAGACCAACTTGGACGACCTGCTCTTCAAGTATGGAGTAAGGATCAATAAGGACCTTTTGGTCGACCGGTTGAGCCAGCGTTATCCCATTATCACCGGGAATGTAGGCAATCAACCGAATATCAATTGGCTCAATTGGCCCTTTTATCCGCTTATCAACTATTCCGGTGACCACCCTATTGTTAAAAATTTGGATGCCCTGAGCGGCAAATTCGTTTCTAGTATGGATACTGTGAAGGCTGAAGGGATTACCAAAACCCCTTTGCTCTTCAGCTCCCAATATTCCCGAAAGGTTGATTATCCGGTTAGAGTGAGCTTAAATGAGTTGCGGAAAGAATTTAATCCGGAAACTTTCAATCAAGGTCCCATTCCTTTGGCCTATTTGCTGGAAGGTTCTTTTACCTCGCTGTACAAGAATCGCCTTTTGCCGGAAGGTGTAGTGGACAATAGCTTTAAAGCCGATGGAGAACCATCCAAGATCGTAGTAGTGGCCGATGGCGATATGTTACGTAACGATATTAATCCCAAAACCCAGCAGCCCTTACCCATGGGATTTGACCTGGCTACTGGTCAGGAAGCATTTGCTAATCGCGACTTTATTATGAACGCCGTTTCATATCTGCTTAACGACCAGGGAATCATAAATGCTCGAACCAAAGAAATTAAAATAAGACCACTGGACACGGTGCGCATAGGGGAGGAGCGGGTGAAATGGCAACTGATTAATTTGATTGTTCCGTTGATCCTTCTGGTGATTTACGCTTTGGCACGTCAGTTCTGGCGAAAAAGAAAATTTGCTTCCTTTTAAAAATGACCAAGAAGAATATCATATTATCTATTGTCTTGGTGGTATTAATCTCCATTTCCGTAGGTTTGGGATTTTGGCAGAAGGGCCCAGCTGCTCAATTTGATAGCCAATTATTTGCTCTGGAGGATATCAATCAAGTCGACCGTATCGTCATGACCAGGGGAAGTGAAGTAATGGACTGCCGGGCTTTTAGCCAGGGTTTTCTTATTAACGAAACCTATCCCATGGATCAGAACCTGATGTTGGTATTGGCATCGGTGTTACAGCAGGCCCGGATACAAAGGCCATTATCAACCCAACAACAACCAGAGGGCTGGAAACTGCTCCAGGATAAAGGAACTTTTATACAGGTATATGCCGGTGAAACCTTGTTGCGGGAATTTTGGGCGGGTGGAGATGCCTCCCTGCAACAATCGTATTTTGCCCAGGATCAGGAAACCATCTACTTGGTTAATCTGCCCGGCTATTCCAGTTACCTGGGCGGGCTGTTCGAGCTTGATATCTCAGGGTGGCGCTCTAAAAATATTTTTCAAAGTACCTGGCGTTCTATTCTCAGCTTCAATATGGAGAATCTTCAGGATCCCCAAAAGAACTTCCGAATCGATTACCGTGATCCGTTCTTTTCTGTACCCGGTATTCAAAAACTGGACAGCAACCGGGTGATCAATTATCTGCAGACACTAGGTGCTATGCGGGCCTATCAGCTGGTAGATTCCAGCCCCCAGGACGAACCCTGGCTGCGTATGACTACCGTCGATATCAATGAAAAACGCAACGTGGTCCTGACCCTTTATCGAAGTGATTCCCTCATTTTAGGCACCACCGAGGAACAGGCTTATCTGTTTCAACCTCAGCAGATCGCCCCTCTTATTCAAGAGGTTGACTATTTTCGCCGGCAGGAAGGACCCGAAGACCAGGGAGAAGACTAAAGCCCCACTTTCATAATGTGAATATCCTGTAGTTGTTCCGAGGGCAAAGGATTATGCTGTTGATCGTAACCTCCCCATTGGCTGTTGGCCACGTAGAAGAATACCCCTTGATGTATGACCCCCAAAGTAGGTTCGTTCAACAATGGATTAGCTTTTTCCAGGTACTTTACGGATACCACCTTAAACCCTTGTTCGTCCAGGTAATAGCGGGTAACACGCATGGGAAATACTTGATTTTGGGTGGTGATCAGAGAGTTTTGGTGGTAGTACAAGCCATCTATTGACTTTAAACTGATATTGGGTAAAGAACAATGGATTTTGCGGATGGTCCCTTGATTCACATCTATTTTAAATGGCCCCCGGACGTAATCGGAAACAAAAAGGTAGCGGTCGGTTGTGTCGAAATCCAACCCTTGTAAAGACAGAAAGTGCTGGGAGCTTAGAAAAAGTTCTAAGCTGTCCTTTTCTGCGGTGATTCGATATATGGCATTGGCCCGGCTATCGCTGATGTACACATCTCCTTGTTGGGTAAGGGTCAAGTCTCCAAACCAATGGGATATTGTATCATTCAAAGGGTAACGATGGAGCAGTTGGTTACTGTCCAGGTGGTATTTGTACACCGCTGAGGTTTCGTTGGTATTGGAATCAGCATCCATCATATATGGCGTATTGACGGTGCAAACCCATAGATAACGACGCTTGGGGTCAACTTTCATTCCAAATACCGAACCTAGTCCGTGGTCCTTTTCCGTGAAATTGTGCCAAATGCTATCTCCCGGGTGGCTCCATAGTATT
>JAOTYN010000350.1 GCA_029861825.1 Cyclobacteriaceae bacterium | reverse complement strand
TCAAAAATATCTATTGGATACACAATTTACGGTTTAGTTGCTTAAATGCCAGTATCCCAAATTATTAATTGTATATCATAAAATTGACCATAGATATATAGGGTCTTATATTTACCTTAATAGGCATCCAATTTTTTGAAATATGTGGTTATACTTTTTTAGCCTTCTTTCACTAATAGGCATTTGGTTGAGATCCCCTTGGCAACTATCAAGGAAGATTAAATGATCAAGGGGGACCGCTACAGTGGAACCTATACCAATGGATCGGGGAAGCAAAAAATAACTTGTGGACCCGGAGGATACTATGTAGCAGCTAAGGGAACATGGCTAATCAGGGGCTTAAATGACGAGAGTGAATTAGATATATCCGTTTTAGATGACTCCGATCCCATAAAATTTGAGTGGACAGAAATACCGGACATCCAGGTTTATCGGTTTGTGGTAATTGATAAAGAGTGTTTGGAGGAGCGTCTGAATCTGGAGGAGTGTATGATGCGGGCGGGAGAATCGGATTGGCCCGACATAGAGTATGGAGATGGTGACATCCCTGCCAAACCTTTAATCAGGGGAAAAGAATACTTATTTACCATCCATGCAATTGGTGATCAGGGTGTGGTGGCCACTAGTAGCATAGAATTTACCCACTAAACTCAACGATCCGATAAGGTGACATGTGGATAGGCAATGACCTCCCCGCTTATTCGTAGTTTAGGCATTTGAGCATCGATGGATACCAAGTATTCTCCCAGGACTTTGGCCAATTCTTCTTTTTTTTGGGGATGGCTTTGAGCCAGATTCTGAGATTCACCAATGTCGGATTCCAAATTAAACAGTTCGAATGACTGGTCCAGGTGGTAATAGATCAATTTCCATGAACCCATTCGAACAGCGCTAAAAGCCCCTATTCCAGGCCCACTAGGTCCCCATTCGTTGGGATAATGCCAGAACAGTGGTCGGCTTTGTTCTTCTTGAGAGGCCTCTAATAGTTTGGTAAAACTGATCCCGTCCAACACCTGTACAGTACTATAATCCTGGATCCCAGCCATTTCCAAGATGGTAGGAAAGAAGTCCTCAATAATCAGGTACTGGTCATTGGTAGAATTGGCGTTTACTCTTCCGGGCCATCGTACCATCATCGGTTCGCGAATACCTCCTTCGTAGATGGAGCCTTTGCCACTGGCCAAAGGCCGATTATGTGTATGTGGACTGCCCCCGCGGGCAACCGCACTCAGCCCGCCATTGTCCGACATAAACAGCACTATAGTATTTTGAGCTAGGTTTTTCTCCTCCAAATAATTCATAATATCACCCACCCCTTTGTCCATGGCCTCGATCATGCTGGCATAAGCTGCCTCAGTAGAATCCAACCCCATTTTCAAATAATCATTTACAAATCGTTGGTCGGCCATGATAGGGGTGTGTACGCCGTAAAAGGAATAGTACAAGAAAAACGGGTCCTCTGTTTTCTCCAAAATCTTCAAAGTCTCCAAGGTTAAGGCCTCTGTGAGAAATATGTCTTTTCCATGATATAATTCCAGTCCCGGTACCGGCCAAGGTGTCCCCGCAAATTCTTCGGTGTTGCCAAAGTTTTCCAGTCCGTAGTAGCTCTTAGGAGCTCCTGCTGCATGCCCAGCCACATTGAAATCGAATCCCAGGTTGAGAGGTTCTGCACCTGGGGTACCAATGGCCCCAAAGTGCGCTTTCCCTACATGTATAGTGGTATAACCATGCTCTTGTAAGATCATGGGGAAAGTGGTGGCGTGAACTGCATGATCCAAATTGGCCTGGGGGCTGATGCCGTTGACATTCCAAAAAGGGAATTCCAGCTCCTCATGGTCCGTTTCCATCGGTTGTATCTTGTCCTTGTACAACGTCCAGTTGGTTACCCGGTGACGAGCAGCGTTCATACCCGTTAAAAGACTTACCCGGGTGGGTGAACATACCGGAGTGGCATATGCTTGGGTGAATTTCATACCCTCAGAGGCAAGTCTTTGCAGATTCGGGGTGCGGTAAAGGCGATTGGCCTTAGTGGCTTGGTCTCCGAAAGGAACGGCCAAATCCTGCCATCCCAGGTCATCTACCATGAATAAAACAATGTTGGGCCGGGATTCTGTGGTTTCAATTTGAGAGGGGCTGCAGCCGTAAAAGAACAGGAATAATAGCCAGAAAAGCGGTGTAAAACGAGCGAGATACATGGTTTTATAAACTGCTGACTATGTTACTGATTTCGAGTTCAATATCCTAAACTAAACCGGTACTTTATCTTTTGAGGGCATACGGATCAGATGCCCTCAGAGGCAATTTCACCCTGGGAATGTCATTTTCCTGACAAAAAGTTTTCTAAATTTAAGGAAAGGCTGTAGAAAACTTAATGAAACTTCTTTACTGTTACCTAACACTACTGGCGGTACTATGCACCGCTTCGATACAGGCGCAACATTCCGTGGCCCGACAATGGAATGAAGTGTTGTTAGAGGCGATCAGAAATGATTTTGCGCGGCCCACAGCGCATGCCCGCAACTTGTTTCATGTTTCCGTGGCACTTTACGACTCCTGGGCTACCTACCACACTTCCGCTTCACCCTATTTTATGGGAAACCGTATCGGGGGATATCAATGTACATGGGGTACTGTTCAACCAGTAAGTGATATTCAAGCTGCCCAGGAGGAGGCTATGAGCTATGCGGCATATCGTTTGCTCACCCATCGATTCAGGAATTCTCCCAGTCAGTCTGAGACCCAAAAACGCTTTGATTCTCTGATGAATCATTTAGGTTATGACATAAATGAAACTTCTACCAATTTTACAAGCGGACCTCCGGCCGCGGTAGGGAACCACATTGGTCAATGTTTGATCCAGTTTGGACTTCAAGACGGATCTAATGAAGCAGAGGATTATGCCAACCAGTATTACCAACCGGTCAATGAACCTTTGATCCCCTTTAATCCGGGCAATCCTGACCTGGTAAACTTCAATCGTTGGCAGCCTTTGACCCTGGATGTTTTCATTGATCAGGCCGGTAACGAGATACCTTTCAATAGCCCGCCTTTCTTAAGCCCTGAATGGGGAAGAGTTACTCCCTTTGCCATGACCGCCAGCGACCTGACCATTGACACCCGTGGTGAAGAGGAAGAAGAGGAGGAATACTGGATTTATTATGATCCAGGTCGGCCGGTTTACCTTAATACCGTGGACGGTACTGGTGACAGTGATTTTTATAAGTGGGGGTTTGGCTTGGTTGCAGTCTGGTCATCGCATTTGGATCCATCGGATGGCGTGATGTGGGATATTTCGCCGGCTTCACAAGGTAATATAAGTGACCTGCCTCTCAACGTGGCAAACTATGAGGACTTTTACAATTTCCTGGATGGTGGGGACCCTGGGATTGGTCATGATACAAACCCGGCGACCGGTTTGCCTTACGAATCGCAACTAGTCCCCCGTGGGGACTTTACCAGAGTGTTGGCTGAATTTTGGGCTGATGGTCCTGATTCGGAAACACCCCCCGGCCACTGGTTTACCATAATGAATTTAGTCAATGATCATCCCTCGCTGGTGAAAAAATTTAGGGGTGAAGGTGAGGTATTGGACGATCTTGAATGGGATGTAAAGTCGTATTTTATTTTAGGTGGAGCGGTTCATGATGCTGCAGTAGCGGCCTGGAGCATAAAAGGATGGTACGACTATATCCGACCTATCTCAGCCATTCGAGGTATGGCCGATCTAGGTCAAAGTTCCATTCCATCATTAACCAACTATCATCCCGGGGGTATTCAGATAGTACCAGGATTAATCGAAACCGTGGAAACTGGCGATCCCCTGGCCGGTGACAATAACGAAAATGTAGGCAAGATCAAATTGTACTCTTGGAGGGGACCCGACTATATTGCTGAGCCTGAAACTGATGTGGCGGGAGTGGGATGGATTTTAGCCGAAAATTGGTGGCCCTATCAGCGGCCTTCTTTCGTAACACCGCCTTTTGCCGGGTATATTTCCGGCCACAGCACCTTCTCGCGAGCAGCAGCCGAAGTTTTAACCTTACTGACCGGAGATCCTTTTTTCCCCGGGGGTATGGGCGAATTTGAGATCAAGGCCAACGAGTTCTTGGTTTTTGAGGATGGCCCTAGCGTAGACATGACCCTGCAATGGGCTACCTATCGCGATGCCTCCGATCAGACTAGTCTCTCCAGGATATGGGGGGGCATTCATCCACCGGTCGATGACATTCCCGGTCGGTTGATAGGAGAACAAATAGGTATTACCGCCTTTACCAAGGCCGAACAATACTTTGAGGATTTTGTAACTGATGTTGAAGATCCCTTTATAACCGAGCCATTCAAAGTGTATCCAAACCCCTTGCAAACTCCTTTGGCACTAGGGATGAAGATCCCAGCACTGAAGGAGGATGCTGTGGTGGCTATAATAAACCTGCAAGGAAAGCGTATTTGGACCGAAACCTTGTCCCGGGGACCGGTGCGTTCCCTCAGCATACCAATTACCGGCATAACCAGCGGGGTATATTTGGTAAAACTGTCTTCCGATGAGTTTACCAGAAGTCAAAAACTGCTGATTTGGTAGGGGTAAGTTTACTGAATTTCAAAGGTCAATGTAGCCCATTCGATTGATAGTCCTACATTGGGCCGGGGAGATTTTACCATATTTATGGTGCGCACGTACCATGGGCCATCATGACCTCTATTGCTGGGCAGATACCTAATTGTTT
>JAOTYN010000379.1 GCA_029861825.1 Cyclobacteriaceae bacterium | reverse complement strand
CCGAAGGATTGTACTCTTTCAGTTCGTTCTTATAGGTATAATCCGAGAGCAGCAATAAATGAGAAAATAGTTGATAGTGGGTGGCGGCATCAGGGGCCAATAGGTCTTCCTTAGGAGTAAAGGAAGGAATATGAAGGATGAGTTGTCCGTAGTTAGAACCACTCATCACCATGATACTAGTGGGAAATGTCTTGTTAAATGGGGCGTTGGAATTAAAGTCGAATCCTTCCAGGTCTTTGCCGTTCTCACTCAACAGTATGGGGCGTTTGCCTTTAGCTCCTTTGCTCAACTGCGCCAAATTTCGAAATCTGGCGGTTAGCTTACCTGAAACATAAGGTTCGCAGATCTGGGCCATTTTCTTGGGCAAGGAGTGCCTTAAAGTCTTGGCCAGGTTGGAGGCGGCAGCAAATTCTTGTTGGTTTTGGCGAAGTTCGGCGTAGTTTTCACCATTCTTAACTTGTTCTGAGCTGGGGCCACCCTTGCGGGCAATTATCGTTTTATCAACACCTTTTATCTTGTATACCCGCACATTATCCACGTCTCCTGAATAATCTGTTAATCTTTTGCTGCTACTAGCCATTAACCATTCATTTTTGTTGCTGTCATTTATTAACTGTTCCACGCCATTTGAGTAATATCAAATATAGCCCAATCCATATCGGGAATTTTTACTATTTATCCCCATTTATTACGTACAAGATGTTAGGTTTGAGTTTATCGATAAATTCAAATTCTATCGATAAAACCTGCTGATTATTAGGGAGGCTTAATTAAAGCAAAATATTTGAAAAATACAAAAAATATGCGGTAGAATTACAAAAATATATCTATCTGTTTTTCAGTTTGTTATACATTTGTATCAAAATTTTAATTCAGCTACAGAGTTAGGGTTAATACAATAACTCTAGGCATTGTTTACTTCCTCAACCAACTTACTCAGAGAACTTTTTGCGTCTCCAAACAGCATACGGGTACGTTCTCCAAAGAAAAGCTGATTTTGGATTCCGGCATAACCGGGATTCATACTGCGCTTGAGTACGATCACATTCTTGGCTTGTTCCACATCCAGAATGGGCATTCCGTAGATCGGACTGGCGGTATCGGTTTTCGCGGCAGGGTTTACCACATCATTGGCCCCTATCACCAATACCACGTCTGTTGAGGCAAACTCCTTATTTGCATCATCCAGGTCCAATAACTTAGGATAAGGTACATCAGCCTCAGCTAATAGCACATTCATATGACCGGGCATGCGACCGGCTACAGGATGAATAGCATATTTAAACCCTACTCCTTCCTCCTCAAGGGTTTTTTCCAGATCGTGGACGGTATGTTGGGCTTGAGCCACAGCCATACCGTAACCCGGCACCACGATCACCTTCTGGGCGTATTTCAGCATTATGGCGGTATCGGCGTAAGTAGCTTCTTTCACCACCTCATCACCGGATTGTGCGGTTCCACCCCCGGAAGCACTGAAACCGCCAATGATCACATTGATCAGGGAACGGTTCATGGCCTGACACATGAGGATGGTCAATATGGTACCGGAAGCCCCCACCAGGATCCCGCCTACCAGCATCACCTGGTTCCCGTATATTAATCCCGCCAGGGCCGCCCCTATTCCGGTAAAGCTATTTAATAAAGAGATCACCACCGGCATATCGCCCCCGCCAATGGGGGTCACAAAGGTGATCCCGTAAATCAAACTTAGCCCCAATATGACGATCACATAGGTGAAATTGAGCTGAGGCTGCATGAGCGTATAGGCGCTTAGCGCGATGATCACCAGCAGCAGCACCATATTGATCAGCTTAGGTGCCGGGAGCACCAGGCTGTCTCTCAGAAACCCATCGAGCTTACCGTAAGCCACCAGGCTACCGGTAAAGGAGATACTGCCCACGAATAAGGCAAAAAACGTAGTGATCATTTGACCGCTCAGTAAGGGTTCACCCGCGGGGTGGTTATAGAATTCTACAATGGAGATCAGCATGGCACAAGCGCCACCCAGGCCATTGAAAAGGCTAACCATTTCCGGCATGGCGGTCATCTTGATCTTCCGGGCTACAGTCAGGCCGATAGCGGTTCCCACCACCATACCTCCAGCGATCCAGCCATAATTATTGGCCCCGGACTCCAGGGGAGTTAGTAAGGTCACGATAATAGCACCGATCATACCAGCTGCAGCCAGCAAGTTGCCGGTACGTGCGCTATCGGGGTGACTCAGCTTTTTAAGTCCTATTATAAACAAGGAAATACAAATGAGGTATATGAGATTGGTGGTGGTGCCTTCCAAAATAGTGTCGGTTTAAAGTCTATTTTTTCTTTTTCTTAAACATTTCCAGCATGCGGTTGGTCACGGCAAATCCACCGGCCACGTTGATCATGGCCAGTAAGATCCCGAAAAAACCTAGAATTAATATAGGATAGTCATCGGCAGAAGCCTGTCGGATCAGAATTATGGCTCCGATTATCACCACGCCGCTAATAGCATTGGCACCTGACATCAAGGGCGTGTGCAGGACCGTAGGCACATTGGAAATCACTTCTGTTCCCAGAAATATTATAAAGACCAGGATATACAACATGGTCAGGTTTTCAGAAATAAAATTTAGCAAAAGTTCCATGTGAATCGATTATTGAGCGTACTGTGCATGCCCATCATGGGCAATGCAGCTGGATTTCAGGATCTCATTTTCCAAATCCAGGTTCAACTCCCCTTCTTCAGAAACAAAAACCTTTAGATAATTCATTATGTTCTTGGCAAACAACTGACTGGCATGCATAGGTACACCCTGTGCCAGATTGGAGTTGCCAATGATAGTGACCCCATGAGCCTCAACTACTTGCTGATCTTCGCTAAGCTCACAATTGCCCCCTGTGGAGGATGCCAGATCGACGATAACCGCCCCTGGTTTCATTTTCTGAACCGTTTCCGCAGTTACCAGTATGGGAGCAGGCTTGCCCCTTAGTTGAGCAGTGGTCACAATTACATCGGCCTTTTCCGCTTTTTCCCGGATCAATTGCTGCTGCTTTTGTTTGTACTCCTCAGTCTGCTCCACGGCATATCCGCCCGCTTCCTTATCATCTTGAGCTCCTTCTACCATGACAAACTTAGCTCCCAGACTTTCGACTTCCTCTTTAGCTGCCAGGCGTGTATCAAAAGCTTCCACCACTCCGCCAATCCTTTTGGCGGTAGCGATCGCCTGCAGGCCAGCCACTCCCGCTCCCAGCACTAGAACTTTAGCCGGTGGTATGGTACCAGCAGCAGTAGTGAGCATAGGAAAATAGCGAGGTAAATAATCAGCAGCCAGCAATACTGCCTTATATCCTGCTATGGAAGCCATGGAAGACAATACATCCATGGACTGAGCCAGCGTTATCCTGGGTATCATGTCAAGGCTCAAGGCCGTAACTTGCCTTTGTGCCAGTTCCTGGACAACCTCCGGACGGTTAAAAGGTTCAAATGAGGAAATTACTACCGCCTGGGGTTTAAGCAGATCATAGACCTCTTGGCTGGGTGGAGTGATGGTGATCAGCATATCGGCGTTTTGTAATACCACAGAACGCTCCGCAATCTCCGCTCCGCTATCTTTAAAGTCGGAATCTGAAATGGCCGATGCCGCCCCGGCATCATGCTCCACCATAACCTTAACGTTCCAATCTTGTAACTGCTTTACTATGTCCGGGACTAATGCCACCCTGCGGTCGGAGGGTTCCTTGAGGATACCAATCTGCATATAGCTGTGCGTTAATTTCTAAGCGGTCCAATATATAGAAAGCCCTGCAAATTTAAAACCCTCCCCTGGTATTTAAATGCTCATTCCTGAAAGGCGCTGGGAAATGCACTTTTTGGCAGAAGGCTCAGCATTATAGGCAAGGTGATAAATGTAAAGGGCAAAGCGATTATTACAAAGGTGGGAATGGTTTTTAAAATATCCATTAACTGCTCACTAACAACCTGTTTTTCAGTCTCAGTTAAAGCATTTTTGCGGCTCTTGCCCAGTAAGGCTACCAATTCTTTGCTCTCCCTTATTTCCTGAACTACGTAATCCTTATTTTTATTGATGAAGGATTTCAGTCTCCATACAAAACGATTACTCACCCGTTCCATATTGTGTTTACCTAAAAGGTAGTGCATGCCTTGCCAGTTGTCCAGCACAAAACTTTCAACTGCCAGCAGGCTGCTGGAGATATCTTCATCGGTAAACTGCAGCTTTTTGCCAAGGATCTGCACCAGCAGATGCTCAG
>JAOTYN010000027.1 GCA_029861825.1 Cyclobacteriaceae bacterium | reverse complement strand
GTGGCATTTTAATGCCTACTCACGCAAAAAAGCGGCCGAGTTGTTTGAAATAATACCTTAAGATCGCCTTGATAAGAATTTGCATACATGGATTCATCAAAAAAACTAAGTTGTGCACTCATTTATGACTGGCCAGCGGCCTTTAGCAGCCTATGGCGGCACATAGCGGCCAAAAGCTACTATAAATGAAGAATAGTATGAGGTGGGGGATCCCCCCGATCCCTCCCCCTTTAAAATCTGTACACGGTCAAATTTTATTCTTTAATCAGTTACATTGTCTCTCATCCCCTTATTCAGATTCTAAATTTATTTTTTTTATACAATTTAGATTATTAGGGTATCAGAAAGTGATATTGGGTAAAATAATTTAACGCCAGAGCTCCCATTTCCTCGAAAAGGATACGTCTCTCGATTTTTCCATTTACCGAAAGACCCAGCCGTGTGCGCTCTTTTCAACGGGCTCCCCAATCTTGTGAACAAAACCATTTATCACGGCGTAGGCTATGGTGGAATCTCTCATCATCAAGAAAGAAGCAATCAGTTCAGGCCGCCTTCCCCATCGCGGAGTAGTTTCAGATCCCAATATATCCAGAGTAAAGCAAGCTTTGCTGGTGGGCATTACCTGTAAACGTATTGCCGTATACCCTTGAGCAAGCAGATCGGCGAGTGGTAACTTTCGGGCTGCATCAAGGTCCGTAAGCACCTCCGGATATATCTTGGCAGGTGCATAAATCAAATCCTTGGCCACAATTTCCCGGTACCCATACTTAGTACTTAAATCCCCTGCATCTTCTATTCTGCCCCCATAGTAAACTGGAAAGCTCCCGTTTTGGTCAAACTCTTGCTTACGGATGGCTATGTCCAAGGAATAGGCCTTATTGCCCTCTACCACTTTAATACCCCTGATCATAACATCGTTTAGATTCTCATAATTCTCAGGTATCGCTTCATACTCCTCGTGGGTTCTTACCTGGTAGCTGGACTCCGCAATACTATAAATGGCGGTTATGAGAGCTACGTAGTTCATTAATCTCACCTGCTGCTTTTCAGGATCGTTTGGATAAGGTCCCGACTCAATTAGGATAGTACTTGTCCCCCATTTTTGTATGTTATCTCCAAAGGCACGCGGTTCAAATCGGTCATCATAACGGGCCACTTGATCGGGTATCAATTGCTGCAAAGCATGGTTCATAGTAGCAATCACCTGCATGGCCTTTAACCGGGTTTCATTAATGCTTTTAGCTTGATTATAGGCGGGAGCTAAAAAAGAAATGGTGGCCGGCTTTTCCGTGAGACCTACCGTATAGTAATCGTTCTGATCGTGCAAGTTGAAACCAAAGTGTGGATTGATGCGATCTCTGAACTCTTTCAGGATCCTACTTTCCGGGCATTGTAGGGCCAAAGCGTCCCGATTCATATCAATCCCCTGAGCGGTACGTCGTTGGAATTGTTCCGCTCCGTCAGGATTTAGCATGGGAACAAAATACAGGGTTACCCGCTGGAGCAATTCCTGAATATCCGCATTGTCGTTTTGTGACAGGTAATTAGAAAGATCCAATAACGCCATGGTGGCAGTAGCCTCATCTCCATGCATTTGCGACCACATGAGTATCTTAATATCGCCAGCACCGATGGTCAGCACTTGAATGTCCCGACCCTTAAAAGACTCCCCGGCTTTATTAATCTCAAACCCATTTTGAGAAAGAGGCAGCAGCAGTTCTTGCAGGAACTGGTGTTTAAATCGGCGATGTTGCAGACGATTTTCTTTAAACTTTGGGTAATCCTGTACCAGTTGATGAACAAAATCGGGATTTTGGGCAGCTTTCGGTGCAAGGGTCATAGCTAATACGGAATTAGATTCGGCAAGTATTCAAAAATTATTATAAATTAAACGCTTCACCATTTTATCCAAGATACCAGTTTGATACTCAATTCAAAAACTGTCCTTGTGCCTGTCCTTTTTACAGGGATATTGATGGCTACCGCCGCCTGCAGTTCTTTTCAAAAAACTTTTGTCAATGATCTCAATGAAAGCAAGGTACTGAACAACAGCTTCGTGGGATTTGTGTTAATGGATCCTGAAAATAATGAGATTTTAATAGAGCATCAGGCCGACAAGTACTTTACCCCTGCATCTAATACTAAGCTTTTCACCTTTTACGCTGCGGAAAAGATTCTCGGTGACTCTATCAAAGCTTTTGAGTATTATCTTGAAGGCGATACCATCTGGCTACAGGGAACAGGTGATCCCAGTTTTTTACATCCCGACTTGCCTCCATCCCAGGTACTTGATTTTCTAAAAGGCAAACAGGTAGTACTATTGGCAGCCAATTATCCCGAACCCGTTTATGGCCCCGGATGGGCCTGGGACGACTATGATGGCAGTTACCAACGTGAGAAATCTAGTTTTCCCATTCACGGCAATGCGGTCCGCATACATTCAGACTCCTTAGATTCCCTGGGATCAGGCCTAAAAGTAAGGCCTGCTTATTTTTATAATTCAGTGCACACGCCCGATACCGTCGATGGCCCTTTACGAGAGCGCAACACCAATAGGTTCAATTATTATGCTGCTGGAGGTGACACCGTGGATATTCCCTTCATCACAGATCACCAGCTAATAGCAAACCTTTTAGAGCAAAATCTAGATAACCCGGTAACGGTTCAAAATTTCGAGTCGTTACCTGAAGCCCAACCGTTTTACAGCGTTCCCAAAGACAGTCTGTTACGACTTTTATTGCAGGACAGCGATAATTTTATTGCCGAGCAACTGATACTCCAGTGCTCATGGGAGCTTTTTGGTCAATTAAACAGCGAAAGGGCACTTTCATATATTTCAGATTCTTTACTAGCCGGCTTGCCTCAAGCACCTATCTGGGTAGATGGATCGGGGCTCAGCCGTTATAATATGTTTACCCCATTGTCCATTTGTACATTATTGCATAAGACCTATGAAGAAGTACCCGCTGAGCGACTATTTCATTTATTACCTGCGGGTGGGGTTTCCGGGACCATAGAGGGGTACTATCAGGCCAAGGAGCCCTATATTTTCGCCAAAACTGGTACGTTAAGGCATAACCACAATCTTTCCGGTTATTTGATCGCTAAAAGCGGAAAGGTGCTTGTGTTTAGCTTTATGCACAATCATTTTAGCAGCGGTAGTTATCCTATTAAGAAAGAGATGGAACGCCTGTTGTGGCAAATTCATCTTAACTATTAGTTTTGCGCTTTAATTAGTACTTTTAAAGCTTCATGAAACTGCAAGTATTACTTTTCGGAATCACTCGTGATATTGTTGGTAAATCCATGTTGGAACTGGACTATCGGGGTCCATCCGATATTCAATCCTTTAAGGAAATGCTTAAAGATAAATATCCGGAAATGAGCAATTTATCACATTTTAAAATAGCCATAAATCAGGAGTTTGCCCGAGAAGACAGTCAATTGCAGGAAGGGGATGAAATTGCTTTAATTCCACCTGTCAGCGGAGGTTGAATGACCGAAAATTCCTACATCCATCTAACCGATATGCCATTAGAAGCCGATAAAGTCACGGCGCTGGTAAGCAATTCCTCACAAGGTGGTGTAGTGGTATTTACCGGTAATGTTCGGGACCGCACCAAAGGAAAAAAGGTACTGCGTTTGGAATACCAAGCCTATCAGCCGATGGCCATTTCTGAGATGGAAAAAATTCGTCAAAAAGTACTTGCTCAATGGCCACAATCACAGATCGCCATTCATCATCGTGTAGGTACCTTGCAGATAGGTGAGGCCGCGGTAATTATTGCGGTGTCCACTCCTCATCGCGCTCAAGCTTTTAAAGCCTGTGAGTTGGCCATCGACACCTTAAAGGAGCAAGTACCGATTTGGAAAAAAGAGATCTTTGAGGATGGTGAGGTTTGGGTAGCGGCTCACCCCTGAACTTTTGAGACCGTTACTTTAATCGATTTTGAAACTGGGGTATGACTTTTTTCAGCCACTAAGTCCACTGGAACCAAGGGATTGGTCTCTGGAAAATAACCGGCCACATTCCCTAATGGGATGGGGTAAGGAATCACCTTGAAATTATATACCGAGCGGGTCTTACCATCATAAGTACTATGAATGTTCACCTTATCCTGAGGATGTAGTTCCGCTTTTCGCATGTCTCCTTCATTCATCATCAGCACACGTCTACCTTTCTTTATTCCCCGGTAGCGATCATCCAGTCCGTAGATGGTAGTATTGAACTGATCATGACTGCGAATGGTCATCATGATATACTCATCAGAATTTTTAGGATGATGGGGCACTGATGTTACCGTAAAATGAGCCTTGCCCTTTAAAAAGGTCCCTTCTCTGGCCACATTAGGGAGGTAAAACCCGGAGGGGTCAGCCAGCCTTTGGTTGTACTGCTCAAATCCAGGAACCACTTGTTGGATCAAATCGCGTATGGCATCATAGTCAGCCACCCACTGATCCCATCTATTATCATTACCTAAGGTGGCTTTAGCCATACCGGCAACGATGGCTGGTTCACTTTTTAAGTGAGGCGAGATGGGATCCAGTACACCTCGGGTAGCATGAACGATCCCCATAGAGTTCTCTACACTGACCTGTTGCAGTCCAGAATCCTGATAGTCTTTATCGGTACGGGCCAGGCAGGGCAATATCAGGGCTGTTTTGCCGGTCACCAAGTGGCTGCGGTTCAGCTTGGTCGATATTTGTACCGTCAATTCACACTTTTGCAAAGCTTCGGAGGTAAAATCCGTGTCCGGAGTAGCCGAGTGGAAATTGCCCCCCATGGCGATAAAAACCTTGGCATAACCTCTGTGCATGGCTTTAATTGCCTCTATAGTATTAAAACCAATTTCGCGGGGTGGCTGAAAATTAAAAGTCTGGGATAGATTGCTTAAAAACCATTCAGGAGGCTGCTCCCATATGCCCATAGTACGATCTCCCTGCACGTTACTATGTCCGCGTACCGGACAGCTTCCCGCCCCAGGCTTTCCAATACTTCCTTTTACCAATAGCAGGTTAACAATTTCCTTAATGGTTTCAACTGCATTTCGGTGCTGGGTGAGGCCCATAGCCCAGCATACGATCATTTTTTTGGCGGCCATGATCTCTTTTGCAACTTGGATAACCAGTTCCTCTTCTAGACCGCAAGTGCGGCATAATTGAGCAAAATTTTGAGCTTTCAAACTATCCAGGAAATCATCAAAACCCTCAGTCCTGGACTTAATGAAGTTCATATCAAAAACTTTACCTGGCTTTTTCTGATCTTCCATATGCATTAAGTGCATGATTGCTTTTAGCAAGGCCAGATCACTATTTATATTCAACGGTACATACAGATCGGTCAGGGAGGTGGTAGCTCCCAGTAGCCCCTTTATCTTTTGGGGATTGCGGAAGCCTAGCAACCCTGCTTCCGGTATGGGATTAGCGGTAATAATAGTGGCATCCCGGGATTTTGCTTTTTCCAAAGCGGTAAGCATTCTGGGATGATTAGTACCGGGATTCTGACCCATTATCAGGATTAGGTCGGTCTCATTAAAATCTTCAAGGCTCACTGAGCCTTTTCCGATACCCAATGTTTCGGCGAGCGCTACTCCACTGGATTCATGACACATGTTCGAACAATCAGGCAGGTTATTGGTACCATATTGCCGGGCTAATAGCTGGTAAAGAAATGCCGCTTCATTGCTGGTCCTACCCGAAGTATAAAAAACGGCTTGGTTGGGGTCTGATAGTTCCTTGAGTTGATGACCGATAATAGCAAAGGCATCCTCCCAAGAAATAGACTGATAGTTATTGCTGTGAGCTGGCAGTACTAAAGGCTCTCGTAAACGGCCCAGCTGGCTCAATTGGTAATCCGACAGCATTGATAAATCCTGGATAGAGTTCTTTTGAAAAAAACCTGCTCCAATACTCTTCTTGGTAGCTTCCTCGGCAATGGCTTTAGCACCGTTTTCGCAATACTCACCTAGTTTGGATCGTTCATCGTCGGGGTCGGGCCAGGCACAACCCGGGCAATCCACCCCCCCTTTCTGATTAAGGCTGAACATGGTTTTTGCCCCCCTGGTCCACCCTAATGATTTCGACACTACCTTCCCAGCCTTCACCACTGAAGCCAACCCTGCAGCCTTGGTTTTGGGTCTTGAAAGCTTTACAAGGCCTTCCTCGTCAGGTGCTCGATAAGGAACTGGTTTTCTTTCCATAAATACTAGGTCCGTTCTGACCTATCTATAATCCGTTGCGGTTGATAATAGCAGTTATACCGTTTCTCATTGAGGAATCCTACCAAAGTCATCTCATGTTGTTCAGCTAGTTCTACCGCCAAACTCGAGGGAGCGCCTACCCCAGCCATAAATCTTATCCCAGCCATAACGGACTTTTGCACCAATTCAAAACCGATGCGTCCGCTGACTAACAACACATGTTCATCCAGGGGTAAGAGCTTGGCCTGCCAGGCTGCACCTATGACTTTATCAACAGCATTGTGCCGGCCTATATCTTCCTGCCAGTACAACGGTTTTCCATGGCTATTAAAAATACCTGCTGCGTGTAATCCGCCGGTACGGTTGAAAACCAGCTGCAATTCCTTTAACCTGGTGGGTAATTGATATAATATCTCCGACTGAAGCTGAGGACCTGGTCCCAGTTCCTGCCAGTGGCAACTCACCACTACAGCCTCCAGAGAAGTCTTGCCGCATACCCCGCAGCTAGAACTCATATAAATATGTCTTTGATACTGGTCCCAAGGCAGTGTGACCGAGGGGGCAAGCTTCACCATGATCACATTGCCAGCAGCTGTTTCAGGAACATTGGTGCAATGCTTTATGGACAACACCTGACTTTCCTCTTGAATAATACCTTCCGTACACAGAAAGCCCAGCGTAAGAAATTCGTCATGGCCAGGAGTGCGCATTATTACCGCTAAAACCTGCTCTTTCCGGGACTGTTCCGGGCCGAATTGCACCCTTACTTCCAAAGGTTCCTCAACGGCAACCAGATCTGATGTTAGTTTACTTCCATCAGCTCGTGCCTTGTGGACATTAACTGCAGAAACTGCCGATTGAGGCATGATAACAGATATTTAGGACCTAACTAATATAATCACAAATGTCCATTTTTCATTTAATGACATAATATTTCCAAGTATAAACACATGACTCTGGATCATTTACCCGTTATTAGTTATCTTCAAGCCAAATTAATCGATTTTTTATCCTATGAGCCTTTCCCGTAATATCTGCTTGTTTATGGTCACTTTAGCTTTAGCTTCCTCCTGTACCAGTAGTAAGTTTGATTTTAAGACCGCTTATAAATTTGACCATTACCAGTATCAAAAAGCCCCCAAACCACAGGCCGCACCAGAAGTGGTAGCTAGCATTAAGCCAGTTTTAACACCTCGGCAATACCTGCCATCAGACCTGTCTATTGTCGAGCGCGTAGCCCAGCAGACAGTAGTGAAATTCCAAGAGCAGTACCAAAGTGCATCCAAGCAGCAGCGCAAAGTCATGCGCAAGGAAATAAAACAACAATTCAAACAGGTACGTAAAGATCTGAAAGTGGCTAAAAAAGAGCAGCAGCAAAAAGACGTCAGCTTCAATAAGAAGATGTACATCGGGCTGGTACTGCTTTTGGCCGGTATTGTGGTAGCCATCCTCGCGTCAGGCTCTGTAGGGGCATTGGTTATTATTATTGGTGTAGGCCTAATTGCCTGGGGATTCATCGAACAGGCTTAAAGCGCTATTGTTGTAGATCCTTTATGGCCTCCTGATACTCATGAGGGTGGTTGATATTGCTTAAATCTTTAGGTCTAGGAGCATTCAGTAGGGCAATATTCGAGTTGATCAATGCTTTCCTTGGACAACTATATCCTTGACTTAAAAATTCAAATAATGTTAAGTAACTTTTTGGTTCCCAAATGGTTATGAGTGGTTCCGGGAATTCATCAAAAGGGCTTTGAAAAGCAGTTGCCTGTTTACTGGCGTCGCGGTTGGCTATAAGATAATCAAGCGTTTCCGCGGTAAGGTAAGGAAGGTCACATGCCACTGCCAACCAGGCCGCATCGGGATCATGCCGGAAGGCGGTAAGTAGTGCGCCCATAGGTCCGAGATCTACAAAACTGTCCTGCAACAACGGCAGGTCGTCTTCTATAGTTTTTACCTGATCGGCCCTGCAGCTGACCCATGTGGGAATTCCCCGTTCGGTCATTTGATCAAATAAGTGAGCTCTCTGAGATCGACCATGGTAGTTCAATGAGCCTTTATCTTGTTGCATGCGCTGACTTCTCCCTCCAGCCAGCACTAGACCTTTTATAGTGGGCCGGCGACTTTCTACCCAAGTCGACAAAAATTGTACAGGGCCTTGCTGTTCATTCCATTGAAATACCGGCAACCCCTCCGTTAAATGCTGTAAATAATCAGGAATTTGCTCAACCCCTTCTGTTAAGATCACCATTAACGGATGCGTAATGCGCTCCAGTTTGCGATCTAAGGGCTTTTTGGGGTCAATAATGAGAATTTGGTGCGCCGCTTTGAAATGATTGCCATTGACTATAATAGCATCACATTCGTTAAAATACTTCTTTACCTGATAGTTGTTAGGTTGAGAAAGATAGTCGAACCTGCGGTAACTGATCTTATCCGTGAAGTGTAATAGGCTTGCTTGTTGCGTTTCAGCGGCTTTATGGTCTGCATCAACAAAAGCTACACTCCAATGCTCTCTCAGCGCTTCCACCAGCTTTCCCGCCAACTGCTTAATCTTTCCACAGGGGGTTCCCAATAAGGCCACCTCATTCCGGCCATAATCCCCAATTGCAGGCCTCTTTAATTTAGTATGTTTTTGATGATCCATTTGATCCATATGATCTTTATGATCTGCTGAAGTCATGTTTACCTCCGGTCTTTGATAGTAATCGGGTGTTCTTAATTTCAATGTGATGCGAAAAAGCCTTGCACATATCATATATGGTCAATGCCGCCACTGAAGCACCAGTTAGGGCTTCCATTTCAACACCGGTTTTAGCTGTAATGCTCACGGTACAGGTTATTCTAACCTCATCACCATGGGGCTGAATGTCCAATTTGCAGTTTTCCAGCGCCAATGGATGGCATAAAGGGATCAAGTCACTGGTTTTCTTGGCGGCCATTATTCCGGCAGTAACTGCTGTCTGAAAAACAGGTCCCTTTTTAGTCATTATTTCCCCCTGTTGCAGATTTTGCATGATTTCTTGGTTCAGTACCACTGTACTTTCAGCGGTGGCGATGCGTTTGCTTGCGCCTTTATCACCGACATCCACCATAGTGGGATTACCCTGCTCATCAATGTGGCTAAATGTTTTCTGGTCACCCATATTTACCGGAATTAATTCATTAATTTAGAGATTATTCGGCACATTTTATAACCTAATGATCACCGTTCAACAAGCGGAAAATCTAATTTTTGAAAGGAATCTGAGATTAAACACTGAACTGGTGCCCCTGCCAGAGGCCAATAGACGACTAGCATGCGAAGATATCAGGGCCGATCGAGACTTTCCACCATTCAACAGGGTAACCATGGACGGAGTGGCCATCAATATGGAGGGCTGGAACCAAGGCCGTCGAGAATTTCACATAGCCGGTGTCCAGGCAGCCGGAGAATTCCCTAAGACATTAACTGATTCCCAGCAATGCCTGGAAGTGATGACCGGCGCTGTACTCCCTCAGGGTGCGGATACGGTAATTCCTTATGAGCATTTACAAAAGGCCGCTAATGGAAGTGTTCAGATCACGGTGGACCCCCGGCCTGGTCAAAACGTACACAGACAGGGCAGTGATCGTCGGGCGGGAGAGGTTATTATTAAATCAGGTACCCTAATGGAGCCACCGGAGATTGGTATCGCAGCTACTGTAGGGAAATCTGAGCTAGTGGTCCGGGAATTGCCAAAAATTGCCATCATATCCACCGGCAATGAGCTGGTAGAAGTGCACGAAAGTCCCTTGCCTCATCAGATCCGCAGCTCCAATGCCCACACCATGGAACAAGCCCTGGCCAGGTGGAAGATCCAGGCTCAACGGTATCATTTAATCGACGATCTCCAGGGAACCATTGCTAAACTTGGTGAGCTTATTAATAGCTATCAGGTCCTGATCCTGAGCGGTGGGGTTTCTAAGGGAAAATTCGATCATGTCCCGCAAGCTTTGGAACAGCTGCAGGTAGACAAACACTTTCACCGCATCAGCCAACGCCCCGGGAAACCTTTTTGGTTCGGGTCTCACCCTTCCGGCTGCCTGGTATTTGCCTTCCCCGGTAATCCGGTCAGCGCTTTTATGTGCTTCAACCGCTATTTTAAACCCTGGATGGATCAGCAACTGGCATTTAGAACATCGAACTTTATGGCAGAATTACAGACCGATATCAATTTTAAGCCGGATCTAACTTATTTCGCTCAGGTTAAGGTCGAATCCTTACAGGAAAAGATAATCGCATGGCCCGCTGAAGGACACGGATCAGGAGATCTGGCCAATCTGGTGAAAGCCGATGGGTTTCTGGAGCTACCCAAAGGTCAGGATACTTTTGCTGCCTTCTCCAGATATCCGCTATATCTTTATAGAGATCTGTAACCCTGTTGCTGCCACTTTTTTAAGCTTTCCAGGTCGTGTACGCCCTGAAATATATCAATATAGGGAAGCGCTGCCATCATCCCCGACACCTGGGGTTCATAATCCGATTTGCCGGCGTGAGGATTGAGCCAAATAAGCTTTTTAACCCTTCTTTGAATATAGGCCATGGCCCATTGGAGCAATGCAGTTTCTCCGGTGTCCCAGCCATCGCTGATCACCAGTACCAGAGTTCTTTTATTGAGCATTTGAGCACCGTAGTTTTGAATGAACTGATCCAGGGCGTACCCAATACGGGTTCCTCCCGACCAGTCCGGAACCTGTTGACGGAGTTTGTCCAGACTCTTTTTGAATGAATGCTGTTTCAACCAAGGACTGATTCGATAGAGTTCGCTGCCAAAGACGAAAGTTTCCAGCGCCCGATAATTGTTCTGAAAGGCGTACAATAACTGTACGGTAAAGGTGCCAAACATCTCCATGGACCGGCTTACATCGCAGAGGATCACCAGATCAAGTTTATGCAACTTGGGTTTTTTATGATAAAGCTGCAGGATTTCTTCCCGTCGCAGGTTTTTTTGCAGGGTTTTGCGGATATCCAGCGTATTACCGGTTTTGCTGCTATCCACATACCTTCTGCTGTGACGATTGGCCCAGTCTCTGGTAAAACGTTTTAATACCTTGACCAAATCCGCCACTTGCTGTGCCTCATATTCAGGCAGTTCAGGCTGTTGCGCCTTACCTGAACTATAAAAGGACGTTTCCCTGGAAAGCTCCGTTTGCTGACGATACAGCCAGTTTTTAAGTTCCGGAAGACTTGAAGCCTTGGGTTGGGGTTGGTTTTTGTCCTTTGCTGATTTTGTTTTTGCCCCGAACGACTTAAATAGGTCCGTCCAAAACTCTTGAAAAAAGTCATCAAAACTTAAATGTTGAGCATAAGTCTTAGCTAGTAAAGATCTAAGCAACAAGAGGAACTGGTCCCAGTTGGTAATGGTGATAGCCCCCAGAACTTGCAATGCTTCCGTTTCCTCATGGGTACCTATTTTGAAACCTTTGGTGCGTAAGAATCGGCAGAAATCCACCAGATGCTCAGTGAGTGCGCCTGGCTTGCGGTGAGAAGCAGTCATATTAATTTAGTTTGGAGCTCACTCCGGTCTTTTCCCAAAGCTCTGAAAGGGAGTCCTGCAGATGTCGTGTATCCTGCCAATCCTTTATAATCAGACCGAGGGTCTGCGATATCAGTGGCTTGTCCAAATGATCTATGTGCATACTGGCCAGAGCTCGCGCCCAATCCAACGTTTCTGCAGTTCCCGGAACTTTATCCAGCCGAAGTTTTCTCACCTCCTGCATAAATTTCGCAATCTGCTGAGCCAGTTGCTTGTTTATATCCGGTACCTTATGATAAATGATCTCCAACTCCTTTTCCAGGCTTGGATAATCTATCCACAGGTATAGGCAGCGACGCCTGAGGGCATCGGACAACTCCCGCACTCGATTACTGGTAATCACTACTTGTGGGATCGCCTGTGCTTTGATAGTCCCTATTTCGGGAATAGTGATCTGCCAGTCCGAAAGTAATTCCAATAAAAAGCTCTCAAACTCCTCATCGGCCCGATCCAGCTCATCAATTAACAATACCGGTCTTTTTTGTGAGGTAATAGCCTTAAGCAAGGGGCGTTTCAGCAGGAAATCATCGCTGAATATTTGCTTTTCCTTTTGGTCGATACTCTCCTGAAGCTGCTCAGACATTTTCAAATATAGCAACTGCTTTTGATAGTTCCATTCATAGAGACTGTGATTGACATCCAATCCCTCATAGCATTGCAGTCGGATGAGTTCAGTATCATGAAGCGTGGCCAGCACCTTGGCGATTTCGGTCTTCCCCACCCCCGCTGGTCCTTCTACCAACAGTGGTTTTTGCAGCATTTGGGAAAGATGTAATGACATAGTGATGGCATCATCACTGATGTACCCCTGTTCAGCTAGTTGCTGCTGAATTTTAGACAAAGAAGGAAGGTTCATACTATAAAGAATTAGCGGGCTTACGAGAGCCCGCTAACAATTTTAAGATTATGACAATACTGCCTGCAAGGCCCGCCTTGCGTAAACCTTGGCCAAGTGTTTGCGGTATTCCTGCGAAGCAAAATGGTCTCCCATTACTTCCACACTCATGGCCGCTTTTTCAGCAGCAGCTTCAATATTATCATCAGAAGGAGCCTGTCCTTCCAGGGCCTGCTCCACCGCCTGATCCCGGAAAGGTGTACTGGACACCCCGGTAAAGGCCACTCTTACTTTGTCGCAGCTACCGTTTGACCGGGTTATTGATGCCGCACAACCCACTATGGCAAAGCGACTGGCTGGTTGTTCGAATTTAACGTATGTGGACTTGGTGTATGCATCGGGAATGGGTAAGCGGATCTCGGTGATCAGCTCGTTTTCCCCCAAGTCCGTGGTGAATAATCCTTGAAAGAAATCGACGGCGGCAACGGTGCGTTCACCCGAAGAGCTGGCTAACACAATTTCCGCTTCGCCTGCCAACAATGAAGCTGGCCAATCGGCGGCAGGATCGGCATGAGCAAGACTGCCTCCAATAGTACCTTTATTCCGTACTTGTACATCACCGATCTCGGCGGCAGCCTCCACAATCATAGGAATTTTTTCCGACAATAAAGTCGATTTAGCAATGTCGCCGTGGGTAGTACATGCTCCAATCACCAGGTGGCTTCCCTCCTCTTTGATATAGCTCAATTCCCCAATGCCGCTGATATCAATGACAGCGCCTGGAGAGTTTAATCGCAATTTCATGGCCGGCAACAGGCTATGGCCTCCCGCCAAAATCTTGGCATCGGGACCTTTCTGGGCTAACAAATCCAGAGCTTCCTCAACGGATCCGGCTCGACAATATTCAAATTCTGATGGTATCATATGGCAGCCTCCTTTGTTTGTGTTTGCATTGCTTTCCAAACCCTTTCAGGGGTTAGTGGCATAGTTATATCACTGACTCCGAAAGGAGATAATGCGTCAATAACGGCATTAACCACCGCCGGCGTGGCAGCTATAGTTCCCGCTTCACCTGCACCTTTTACTCCTAGGGGATTATGAGGGCAGGGGGTAACGGTTCGATCCAGTTCAAACATTGGCAGGTCATCGGCCCTGGGCATGGTATAATCCATGAATGAGGCACTAACCAGTTGCCCGGACTCATCGTAGATGGCTCCTTCATACAAGGCCTGCCCAATACCATGGGCAATTCCCCCGTGAAGCTGACCGTCCACGATCATGGGATTGATCACGTTACCCACGTCGTCGCAAGCTACGAAACGCTCCAACTTGACTTTTCCGGTTTCAGGATCCACTTCTACCACCGCGATATGTGCTCCAAAAGGATAAGTGAAATTGGCAGGGTCGTAGAAACTGGAAAAGTCCATTCCGGGCTCCAGCCCCTCCGGATAGTCGTGAGGCACATAGGCCGTCAGGGCCACATCTCCAAAGCCAATAGATTGATCCGAACCTTTTACCGTCCACTGCCCGTTGGCGAACTCCAGATCAGTTTCGGCAACTTCCAACTTGTGAGCGGCAATCTTCGCTCCTTTCTCTAAGACCTTATCAATGCTCTTCATAATAGCGCTCCCTCCTACGGCCAAACTTCTGGAGCCATAGGTTCCCATACCAAAGGCCACTGACTCAGAATCCCCATGAACGATCTCAACATCCTCCATGGCAATCCCTAACTTATCTGCTACCACCTGGGCAAAAGTAGTTTCATGTCCTTGACCGTGGGAATGCGAACCGACGTACACACTTACCTTGCCGGTAGGTTGTACGCGAACTTGCGCCGACTCGTACAATCCGGCTCGAGCCCCCAGGGAGCCCACCACCGCAGAAGGAGCAATCCCACAGGCTTCAATGTAGGTGGAGAACCCTATTCCCAGTAGTCTTCCCTCTTCACGAGCTTCTGCCTGTCGTGTTCTGAATTCCTGGTAATCCACCATGTCTAAAGCTTTCTCCAGTACCGGCTGATAATTACCACTGTCGTATTGCAAGGCAACCTGGGTTTGGTATCCTGGTTGATCCACACCATCGAAGGGAGGTATGAAGTTTTTGAATCTCAATTCCGCCGGGTCCACATTCATTTCCCTGGCGGCATTATCTAAAAGCCTTTCCAACAAGTAGGTAGCCTCAGGCCGGCCTGCACCCCGTAAGGCGTCTACAGGAGTAGTATTGGTAAATACCGCTGTAAGATCTATGTGAATAGCGGGAGTAGTATATAACCCTTGCAACAAGGTCCCATGCAGGTAGGTGGGAACGCAAGTGGAGAAAGTTGACAGATAAGCACCTAAGTTGGCTACCGTTTTCACTCTTAAACCTTCGATTTTGCCATCTGCATCGAATCCCATTTCTGCTTTGGTAACATGATCTCTACCATGTGTGTCGGTCATAAAGCTTTCGTTCCGTTCGGCGGTCCACTTTACGGGACGTTTAATCTGACCGGAGCACCATACCATTAGAGCCTCCTCAATATAATGTGGAATTTTACTACCAAAACCGCCTCCTACATCTGGTGATATTACTCTTACCTTATGTTCTGGCAATCCCAAAACGAAAGCGGATAAAAGCAATCTGATCAGGTGGGGATTTTGAGAGGTGGTGTATAAGGTATACTTTTCAGATGCTTCTTCGTAATGGCCAATAGCCGCTCGCGGCTCAATGGCATTGGGGATCAATCTCTGATTGACAAATTCCAATTTGGTGACATGTTCGGCATTTTCTATGGCCTCATCGGTGGCCGTCTTATCTCCCAGTTCCCAATCATAACAGGTGTTATGAGGAACATCGTCGTGTACCAGAGGAGCATCTGCTGCCAGCGCATCGGGCCCCTGAACTACAGCCTCCAGCATTTCATAGTCTACCGACACCAATTCGGCACCATCTTGAGCTGCTGCGGCGGTTTCCGCAATAACTACCGCCACCGCATCGCCTACAAAACGAACTTTATCCGCCACCAACAAGGGATGTGGGGGTTCTTTCATGGTGTCTCCATTCTTAAAATCCACTTGCCATCCACAAGGAACGCCCCCAATTTCAGCATTGGCAATGTCTGTCCCTGTAAATACCGCCACTACGCCATCCACCGCGGTGGCCTGAGATATATCTACGCTATTTATTTTGGCATGAGCGTGATGACTTCTCACAATACTGGCATAGGTCATTCCAGGCAATACAATGTCGTCCGTAAAATTTCCTTTGCCCGTTAAGAACCTCTTGTCCTCAACACGCTTTACTGATTTACCGATTATACTAGCCATGACTTACCTCCTTATATTTCCTTGATGCGTGATAAATGGCTTTCACGATGTTGTGATAGCCTGTACAACGGCAATAATTACCTTCTAAACCGTGTCGGATTTCTGCTTCGGATGGCTGGGGGTTGTCTTCCAGCAGTTGTACCGCAGTCATGATCATACCGGGGGTACAAAATCCGCATTGAAGGCCATGCTCCTCTTTGAAACCCTCCTGCAAAGGATGAAGCTCTCCATTTTGGGCCAGTCCTTCTATAGTGGTAATGTCGGATCCGTTAGCACTAGCTGCTAAAACGGTACATGACTTAACTGCCTTACCATCCATGATAATAGTGCAGGCACCGCAACTGCTGGTGTCACACCCCACATGGGTTCCGGTAAGTCTTAATTCTTCTCGGATAAATTGAACCAGCAAAGTACGACTATCTACTTCGCTTTCGCGATGCTGTCCATTTACAGTAACGCTGATTGGAACTCCCATAAATTGTAAGATTTTACGTTGCTTAATGATTTAAGTCCAGCCCTCCAAACATTTGGAATTGCTAAGAGAGCAAGGAATATAATATAGGACTTAATTACTTTTAAAGCAACCGTTGTATCAGCCTTATAGAGCTCCGTACGTCTGCTCCTAACTAGCGATTATAGCAACCAATACCAACAGGCCGGTAATCACTACGGCGTACAAAAACGTTTGACCATGAAGTATGCGTCGCGCTAAGGAGCGTGGGAAAGGCATTACCCCCCGGGAGAGGTAGTAGTAGCGATATTTCCTGGCTCTACTGAAAGCCCTTAGACTGGCCACGATGAGGTGGATGATGATGTAGATGCCAACAAAGAATAATACGTTCATAGCTAACCGGTGAATTGTAAACAAATAGCGATGTTTTATCATACATTACCGCTTAATCTGCCCGGCAAGCCAATTGATGTAATATTGTAAAAGAAATTTTATATTAAAGCGGTGACTATAGGTCAAGCAATTCCGAAAGGTTCTCAATAATATAGTCGGGTTCGAAACCCAGGTTGTCCAAACCAATGGTGGATCGCTTGAGCCAAGCAACCTGCAAGCCAAAAGACTTGGCCCCGGCTACATCCCAGGTGTTAGAAGAGGCAAAGAGAATATTCTTAGCCTTGCGATTGGTGGCATCCACTGCCAGTTGGTACACCTCGCAACGAGGTTTAAACTTACTAATGCTGTGGGCACTGAGTATCCAGCTAAAGTAAGATGTTAGTTGATTGTGGTCAACGGCATTGTTTAGCATCTGGGGATCGGCATTGGACAAGATCGCCAATTGATACTTTGACTGTAATTCAGTCAACACAGATTTCACTTCGGCAAAGGCCGCAAGTTGGTCATATTCCTGAGCCAAATGGGCTTTTATTTTTTTATTGAGAGGTAGTTTCAACTGTGTACATGCAAACTCAAGGGTGTCCATGGTAATCTCGCTAAAGGGTTTATAGCGTTCCATTAAAGTACGCAACCAGGTGTATTGAAGCTGCTTGGCTCTCCATAGAGCACTGAGCTGAGTAGCCTGATCACCATAGTACTCTTCCAATAGCTGATCCAGGGAATTAACATTAAATAAGGTGCCGTAAGCATCAAACACCAATACTTTTACCTTCATGATGATCTCATTTTGTAAATCTAGCTGAAAAGATTCGTGGAAGATGATGATTCAGGGACTGCCAGCTAATTCCACAATCGTCGGAAACGTA
>JAOTYN010000349.1 GCA_029861825.1 Cyclobacteriaceae bacterium | reverse complement strand
GTTCCTTTAACGTAATTTTAATAATGGCTTCATTGGATTCTTGCCTGTCTAATGTTATGTCCATCTGATAAACTTATTTAGTACATTAAGAACTAAAAACCCCCAATCTCAATAAGCTTTATATCGTGATTGAGGGTGATTGCAGTGCGGATGGAGGGACTCGAACCCCCATGCCGTGAGGCGCTAGATCCTAAGTCTAGTGCGTCTACCAATTTCGCCACATCCGCATGATTAAATTGGAAGGGCAAAGGTAGTCCATTTTTTTAATAATCACAATGTGGAAATAACGTAATTGACATGCAAATTGGGCTCCGTTTTTCATGATTACTATTGATCTAGAAGACGAAAAAAAGGAGATTCTCAGGCGTTACCGTCGTCTGCTGCGTAAGGCTAAGCCCTTTTTAAAGGACGGTGATGCCAAAATCATCAAAAAGGCCTTCAATACCTCCATGGAAGCGCATAAAGAAATGCGTCGACGCACCGGTGAGCCTTACATCTATCATCCATTGCAGGTAGCAATCATCGCCATTGATGAGATTGGATTGGGCACTACCTCCATAGTCGCGGCTTTGCTTCACGATGTGGTGGAGGATACCGATATGGAACTATCGGATATTGAACGTGATTTTGGTTCGAAGGTAGCGAAGATCATTGATGGTCTCACCAAAATAGCTGGGGTTTTCGAAATGGGAACTTCGGCACAGGCTGAAAACTTCCGGAAGATGCTGATCACGCTGTCAGATGATGTCAGAGTTATCCTAATTAAGCTGGCCGATCGACTGCACAATATGCGAACACTTTCCAGCATGCCTCAGAACAAGCAGTTAAAGGTGGCCTCCGAAACCATTTATATATATGCACCTTTGGCTCATCGGCTGGGACTGTATGCCATCAAATCGGAGCTGGAAGACCTGTATTTAAAGTACACGGAGTCGGAACAATATCAGGAGATTTCCGCTAAGATCATCGAAACCAAAGATGCCCGTGACAAATTCGTTAACCGCTTTATTCGACCTATCAAAAAGGAGCTTAAGGACCAGAAGTTTGATTTTGAGATTAAGGGCCGCACCAAGTCCATCTATTCTATATGGAATAAGATGCGCAAACAGAATATCCCGTTTGAGGAAGTCTATGATCTGTTCGCCATACGCATCATCATGGACAGCGAACATGAGAGTGAAAAGGCCGATTGTTGGAAAGTTTACTCTATAGTCACGGACTTCTATCAGCCAAATCCCGATCGATTGCGTGATTGGATCAGTACGCCCCGGGCCAACGGTTACGAATCTTTACATACCACCGTGATGAGTAGTCCTGGCCAATGGGTGGAAGTTCAGATCCGCACTAATCGTATGGACGATATAGCGGAGAAGGGATATGCCGCTCACTGGAAATACAAAGACAATAAAGACAGCTCAGCATCCGGCCTGGAACAGTGGATTGAAAAGGTAAGGGAAATGCTGGAGCAGTCGGATGGTACGGCTATTGAGTTTGTGGACGATTTTCGATCAAATCTCTTTCAGGAGGAGGTTTTCGTGTTTACTCCTAAAGGGGAATTGAAAACCCTACCACATGGGGCTACTGCCCTGGACTTCGCTTTTGACATCCACACTGAGGTAGGCGCTCATTGCCTGGGAGCAAAGGTCAATCAACGATTGGTACCCCTCAATTATATATTGAAGAATGGCGATCAGGTGGAAGTGCTAACTTCCAAAAAACAAAAACCCAACGAGGATTGGCTAAGGTTTGTGGTCAGTTCTAAAGCTCGTTCCAAGATCAAGGAAGCCCTTAAGGAAGAAAGAAAGGCGGCCGCGTCAGAAGGCAAGGAAATCGTAAAGCGCAAGCTGCGTCAAATGAAGCTTCAGTTGAACAACGAAACAGTGGAACAGCTTAGGGCCTACTTCGACGAGCGGACGGTGTTGGATTTTTACTTTAAAGTAGGGAAGGGCATGATCGATGCCAAGGAGATCAAGAAGTTTAAGGAGGTAAGATCCCTGATCCCTAAAGATCCTAAAGAGCGCATTGAAGATGCCCAGTCTTTTGAGAAGAAGATCACCAAATTGCGCAAGCAGCAAACCGATATGCTGTTGATCGGGGAAGATATGGACGTCATTGATTACAAATTGGCCAAGTGCTGCAACCCTATTCCCGGAGATGAAGTATTTGGATTTGTAACCGTCAACGAAGGAATTAAAGTTCATCGTACTAGCTGTCCAAATGCTGCGGAGCTATTGTCCAATTACGGATACCGTGTGGTCAAGGCCAAGTGGTCCTCCCAAATGGACAATGCCTTTCTCGCTGAACTTAAGATCGTGGGTACAGATCGCGTGGGTTTAATTAACGATGTCACCTCCATCATATCCGGTGAGTTGAAAATAAATATGCGGTCCATGACCATCGCCACCGATCAGGGCATCTTTGAAGGTAGGATCACCCTTTACGTGCAGGATACGGGACACCTTGAGGTAATGATCCGCAAGCTGCAGAAAGTGAAAGGGGTGGTGAAGGTAACCAGAATCGATGACGTTAAATAAAGAATTAACCTTTTAATGCTTTATATTTGCCATTCGCTTCTACCATGGTAATTAATAAGGAAATATTCAGCGAAGTCAAGAAGATATTTACCGCTTATCTGGAGAATAAAGGTTTGCGCAAAACCCCGGAACGTTTCGCCATTCTGGAAGAGATATACAGCCGTGACGGGCATTTTGATGTGGATTCCCTGTATATCAGTATGAAAAACAAAAACTATCGGGTAAGCCGGGCTACCGTCTATAATTCATTGGATCTGTTGATGGAATGTGACTTGGTTAGCAAACATCAGTTCGGTCAAAATCTTGCCCAATACGAAAAGGCCTACGGGTATAAACAACACGATCACTTGATTTGCACGGATTGTCATAAGGTGGTGGAATTTTGCGACCCACGTATTCAGAATATTCAAAATACCGTGGGTGAATTGCTGAACTTTAAAGTGATGCATCACAGTTTGATCCTATACGCATCTTGTTCCGATAAAAATTGCCTAAATAAAAAAGTATGAAATATCAACACGAATTAGTTGACGGTATTTTCCTGTTGAAACTACTGGGGGATCTGATTGGGGAAAATCGCGGTCCTGAATTAATGGAGTTGGCTAATGAGCAAGTGAATAATGATATTAAGCTATGTGCAATTGATATTTCAGAAGTGAGATTTATCAATAGTAGTGGGATAGGTGTCTTAATTACTATTCTAACCAAGTTCAGGAATGTGGAAGGGGAGGTAGTTCTGATCAATCCTTCGGAGCAAGTCAAGAAATTACTCATCATTACCAAATTGAATGCCATCTTCACTATTGTAAGTGACCGTGAGGAAGCATTTCAGGAGTTAAAGAAATCATAGCAAAGATGGCAGTAGACGTATTACTTGGTCTCCAGTGGGGAGACGAAGGCAAGGGGAAAATTGTTGATGTACTAGCGCCAAATTACCATTTGGTCACCCGATTTCAAGGAGGGCCCAATGCGGGACACACTTTGGAATTTGATGGTATCAAACACGTTCTTCATCAAATACCCTCAGGGGTATTTAGGAGCGACATCGTTAATGTCATCGGTAATGGCGTGGTATTGAATCCCATTGTTTTTAAGAAAGAGATCGAAGCCCTGCTTAGTTTAAAAGTAGATATTTCCGAAAACCTGAAAATCAGTAACCGTACCCAACTTATTCTGCCCACTCATTGCTTGTTGGATGCCTGCTATGAAGAGGCTAAAGGCGAAAATAAAATAGGGAGTACTTTAAAAGGGATAGGTCCTACCTATCAAGACAAGATCGGGCGTATGGGATTAAGGGTAGGAGATATTCTAAGCCCGGAGTTGGAAGCCAAGTACCATAAAATTGTCAAGCGGCATAGCCAGATTCTAGATTACTACCAATTCGAATATCAACTTGAGGAGTCCAATAAGTTGTTTTTCGAGGCAGTGGAGTTTCTGAAGAGCTTCGACATTGTCGATACGGCTTATCTGATTAACCAGGCGCTATTGGATGGTCGCAAGATATTGGCCGAAGGTGCTCAAGGCTCTTTGTTGGATGTAGACTTCGGTAGTTATCCTTTTGTTACCAGTTCCAATACTATGGTGGCGGGTGTATGTTCGGGTTTAGGAGTTCCTCCTTCACAGCTGGGGGAAGTCTATGGGATCTTTAAAGCGTATTGTACCCGGGTGGGCAGTGGGCCTTTCCCTACAGAGTTGTTTGATGAGATAGGAGAGCGGCTGCGAGCGGTGGGTCATGAGTTTGGAGCCACCACCGGTAGACCTCGAAGATGTGGTTGGCTGGACCTGCCGGCATTGAAATACGCCATTATGATTAATGGTGTAACTCAATTGTTTATGATGAAGGCTGATGTTTTGAATGAGTTTGATGAGATCCAGATTTGTACTCATTATAAACTGCCCGATGGTAGGGTTACGGAGCAGTTTCCATTTCATATAGATGAGGATCAGATCACTCCCATTTACCATAACCTAAAAGGTTGGAAGCAGTCGCTGGAAGGGCTGGCTCAATTTGAAGAATTACCGCGGGAATTGTTGACCTATGTGGATTACCTGCAACAAGAACTTGGGGTTCCTATTAATGTAGTTTCCACAGGTCCGGATCGTGAGCAAACAATTCTGCGCGATCAAATTTTAGCCTGATGGTAAGGAGTATCTCGGTGGCTGATATGGCCTTGAGGTAGGGACAGCTAAGAGTCCCACCAAGGGGGTAAA
>JAOTYN010000026.1 GCA_029861825.1 Cyclobacteriaceae bacterium | reverse complement strand
ATGGTGGCCCAGCGCCTTACCAAAAGTGTAAACCCTGGCCAGGAATCGATCCTGAAGGTTTTCCGCACAAACCCACCCTTCTCCCTGAGGGCCGCACCAGCCGGTAGTATGGGCCTCATCAATGATCAAATCGGCCTGGTAGCGATCACATGCTTCTACAATGTCCTCCAGTTCCGCCCAATCACCATCCATAGAGTAGACGGATTCTATCACCACAATAGCCGTCCCTTCCACCGACCTCAACTTATTCTCCAAGTCTGTAACATCGTTGTGACGAAACGCATGATATTTAGCATTACTTAAACGACTTCCCTCCTTAATGCAAGCGTGAATGCTACTATCATAAATAATGGTATCTCTCCGTTGCGGTATAGCTGCCAATAACGCCAGGTTGGCGCTGTAGCCGGAATTAAAGATCAAAGCTCTTTCACCCTTGAAATGTGCGGCCAGGAATTGTTCCAGTTCTTCGGTTAACTGACTATTGCCGGTCAGCAATCTGGATCCTCCCGAGCCATTGTGCAATTCCATATGTCGCTGTCTTGACCAGATGATTTGAGCCAGCTGCCGGTCTATTGCCAATCCCAAATAGTCGTTAGAACTGAAATCTACCAAGCCCTTCAGGCGCTTTAAGGTCCTTAGACTTCCATTTTCTTGCCGTTTCTCTAGTTGATTAAGCAACCTTTCCAGAATATTTGACATCTTGTTGATGTAAGCACAGTGTTGTGGAGATGGCATAGCGCCAAATATCTATACCCAACAACTGTAATTTTTAAGAAACTGATTATCAGGAAGCTGCAACCTTATCATCTCGATTATTCTCATAGCTTCCCGTTTTTGGAATAATAATTGTAAACAATAATTCCAAATTAATAAAGTTTAATAAGACAATTGAACACTAAATAACAGAACTATGAAAAAGGTTATGCTTACGGTCATAGCTGCGCTTCTGGTAAGCACTAGCTATGCACAATTTACCATGGGACCAAAAGTAGGTTTGAGTGCGTCAAAAATTGAATTGGATCATTTAACCATAGATGGACAAACACTCTCATCAGGTAATGCTACTGCTGGATTCCATGTTGGCGCCTTTGCTCGCATTACCTTAGGGGGGCTGTATATTCAACCAGAGGCTCTATTTACGCAAACCGGTGGTAAAGTTGAGCTGGACAATGGCGTTTTTAAGGACATAAGAGAGCTCGAATTCAACAAACTGGACGTACCGGTTATGGTGGGTACCAAGTTTGCGGGTATATTCCGCTTACAAGCAGGACCCACCATCAGTATCCTATTGGATGCGGAAGCGGAAGGGTTGGATCAGGAAATAGAATCAGGATATGAAGATGCTACCATCGGCTACCAAGCAGGGGTAGGTGTGGATCTATGGAACCTGGTGGTTGACGTTAAATACGAAGGTAACTTAAGTACTTTTGGTAATGAGCTATTCGGATTTGAAACTGATCAGAGAAACAATCAATGGATTGTTAGTGTAGGATTCAAATTGTTTTAGCAAGAATTTGAAATGATAAAAGCCCCTTTCTACGGGGGCTTTTTTTATGTCATTTCCACAGTGGTATTTTTATATGCCGGCCTTGGTTTCAAGTTAAGTTGCTGGAATAGTTCCTGATCGGACTGTTGATCGGGATTGGGGGTTGTAAGTAATTTATCTCCAGCAAAAATGGAATTGGCTCCGGCCAGAAAACACAACGCCTGCTCTTCGGCATTCATGCGAACCCTACCAGCAGACAGCCTGATCATTGCTTCCGGCATTATAATCCGTGCGGTGGCGATCATCCTTACCATCTCCCAAACCGAAACTCTTTCCTGGTCCTCCATAGGCGTGCCGGCAACCGGTACCAAAGCATTAATAGGTACTGATTCAGGATGCTGTGGGAGGTTAGCCAAAGTTATCAACATACCGATCCGGTCCTCTTCCATTTCGCCCAAGCCAATAATACCTCCGGAGCAAACTGAAATATCAGCTTCCCGAACATGCTCCAAAGTATGCAGCCGGTCACCATAGGTCCGGGTGGTAATGATCTCCTGATAGTGCTCTTCACTGGTATCTAAATTGTGATTGTATGCATACAGCCCGGCTTCCTTTAGTTTCAGAGCCTGATCTTGGGTCAACATGCCCAATGTGCAGCATACTTCCATTCCCATATCACAAACTCCCTTAACCATCTCTAAAACCCGGTCGAAATCACGGTTGTCTCTCACTTCTCTCCAAGCTGCCCCCATGCAAAAGCGGGTGCTTCCCGCTTCCTTAGCAGTCTTAGCGGCTTCCAGCACCTGTTCGGTGGGCAACAATTTCTCCACCTCCACATCGGTATGGTAGCGAGCGGCCTGAGGGCAATAGGCGCAATCTTCCGGACACCCCCCGGTCTTAATGGACAATAGGGTGCATACCTGCACTTCCTGGGGATCATGGTACTCCCGGTGGACTGCCCCTGCCTTGTGAACTAAATTCAACACGGGGAGTTGGTAGATAGCCTCAATCTCCTCTCTGGTCCAGTCGTTTCTTATATTGGTGTTCATAGTGTCTATTAAAATCCAATATGGGTAAATTTCTCCAAAAATAAAGCCCCTGAGTAAAAGGGGCTCTATTTTACCAGAATTATTTGATTAATGGATGGATAGATCGAATGGCATTCTAGTTTGTAAACCCTGATATCGGTCAAGGTTACGAAGTTGCTTTACATAGGGATAAAGATCCCCCAGTTTGGTTTTTAGAGCGGCTTCTTCTATATCCGCTCCAAAATCACTCATGAGCTGTTCCCAAAGGGTTTTTTGTGCGGGATAATAGCGTAATTTGTAATTGTCTTCTTCGACGCCAGCGGCGGCAGCCGCAATTTCAACCGCTGTTTGTAGCCCACCTAACACATCTACTAAGCCGTTTTCTTTAGCTTGTACGCCCGACCATACCCGGCCCTGGGCAATTGCCTTAAGATCATCCAGCTTCATGTCTCGGTCTTCTGCGGCCTTGGAAGTAAAGGTCTCATAGCCATCGTCTACGCTTTTCTGAAAAAGGCTTTTTTCGTATTCTGTTAAAGGACGGCTTACCGTAAAGATATCGGCCAATGGGCCTGTCTTAGCCACGTCGGTAGTTATCCCCAGCTTATCTTCCAGCAATTCCTGTGCGTTGAAGTGCATGGAGTATATACCAATAGAACCGGTAATGGTAGTGGGTTGAGCCACGATGGTATCACAAGCCATAGCCAAATAATAGCCTCCCGATGCCGCTACATCCGACATGGAGGCGATTACGGGTTTGGTCTCACTGGTTTTCTTCAATTCCCGCCAAATCACATCTGATGCCAGGCTGCTGCCACCTGGCGAATTAATACGCAACACAATGGCCTTGATCTTGTCATCTTCCCTGAGTTTAGTCAGTTCTTTCACCATGATGTCGGTCCCGATACTTTCCGGGTCGCCCTTGCCGTTAATTATTTCACCTTCTGCGAATACCACGGCAATGCGCTCTTTACCTTGATAGATCTCTTTCGAGCTGCTTAGATAAGCATTCAAGCCCACAAGTTTCAGATCATCATCTTCTTCTACCTCAGCCTTTTCCTTTAACAGGTTCATAACTTCATCGTGATAGAGGGTCCCGGAGATCAGCTTATGTGCGGCAGCGTTTTTGGCACTGGTAGCCAGCATACTGTCTGCAACCAGGTCCAGCGTTGGACTATCCACATTACGCGTGGATGAAATATCGTCCAAATAGATCTCGTATACCGAAGCCAGCAAAGATTCCAGCTGCTCCCTGGCTTCCGGACTCATATCTGTTCTGGTAAAAGGCTCCACGGCGCTCTTGTAGGCTCCCACCCTAAACACCTGGGGCTGCACTCCCAGCTTATCCAGACCTCCTTTTAGGAAGTTGTATTCTGCCCGAAATCCGTTGAACTCCAGAAAGCCCTCCTCCGGCAAATAGATCTCGTCAGCTGCCGAGGCCAAGTAATATTCCGACTCCGTGTAGTATTCTGAATGCGCTACCAGGAATTTCCCACTCTCCTTGAAGGTTTCTAAAGCCTCCCTAAACTCTTTTAGCTTAGAAAGTCCGGCATACATGAACTGTGTTTCTAGATAGATACCGGATATCCTATCGTCAACGGCTGCTCGTTCCACTGCCTGCCTCAATTCCTTCACTCCCACTCCCGTAGGAGCCCCCAGTAACTGCAGATCAGATAAGGGTGAATCTGCACTGCGCTCCAAGATGGGACGGTCGAGCTTAAGGTGTAAAATGGTATTGTCCGATATTTCGACGCCGTCATCGGTCGCCGATATAGCCGTGATCATTCCTAGAAATATAAAAAATACTACTATGGAAAAGATCACTAAGCCTACTATAGTCGCTAATACGTTTCTTAAAAACATGTGACTTCAATTATATTTGTATACACAAGGTTACCAGATAAGCCCCTGAAGTTAAAGCAATTTTATATTTTTGGGGATTTTAATGGATGACAGGGAGATGGCAGGGATATATCTACTTTTGGGGTCAAATTTGGGTGATCGGCAGCAGCTGCTGAAACAGGCCCGCCAAGGGATCACTAAGCGCATTGGTTCCATTATGGTACAATCTTCCTTTTACCACACCGCGTCATGGGAAATGCCCGGAGCTCCGGATTTTATCAATCAGGTAATACGGGTATCTACCAGGTTAAATCCCTATGCATTGCTTTACCATTGCCTGACCCTGGAGATCGAACAGGGTCGGCGGCAGCACCTGGCCCCGGGACAATCACGCCATCTGGATATTGATATTCTTTACTATAACCAGCTGTCAATGACTTCCGATCTGCTTACCTTACCCCACCCCAGAATTGCTGCTCGTCGTTTTGTACTACAGCCGATGGCGGAGATAGCCCCGAATCACCTGCACCCTGTTTTAAACAAGACCCAGACAGAACTGCTGCATCAATGTTCCGATACTTCTCTGGTACAAAAGATAAAAATTTAAATAGCGCTTACTTCTGCCTCGGCATCAATTTTTCGAACCAAGCCTTGCAGCACTTTACCCGGACCGGTTTCGATAAACTCTTTAGCACCCAAAGACCGCATGGTCTTTACGCTTTGAGTCCATCTTACAGGAGCGGTAAGTTGAGCGATCAAATTATTTTTGATGTCTTCAATTTGAAGGTGAGGCTGTGCGTCCACATTCTGGATTACCGCGCAGGTAGGCCCGCTAAATGCAGTATCTTCAATGGCACTGGCAAGTTCTTCCTGGGCCGGTTGCATCAGAGGGGAATGAAAGGCTCCCCCTACCGGTAGCATCATGGCGCGTCTGGCTCCTGCCTCTGTCAATTTTTCACAAGCTTGCTGCACACCGGGGACTGAACCGGAAATCACCAGTTGCCCGGGGCAGTTATAATTTGCCGGTACTACAATTTCCGGGATCCCCAGGCAAACTTCCTCTACCACCGAGTCCTCTAATCCCAATACCGCCGCCATAGTTCCAGGCTGGGCCTCACAGGCTTTTTGCATGGCCTGGGCTCTTTTAAAAACCAGCTTCAATCCGTCCTCAAAGGAAAGTGCCCCATTAGCTACCAAAGCTGAGAATTCACCCAAACTGTGACCTGCCACTAATTGAGGGTCAAAGGTTTCGCTAGTCAAAGCCAGAATGGTGGAGTGAATATAAATGGCCGGTTGGGTAACTTTAGTTTGAGTCAACTCCTCCTTGGTACCTCCAAACATGATTTCACTGATGGAAAAATCCAAGATCCGGTTGGCCAGCTCAAACAGCTCTTTGGCTTTTGGGTTTTCTATTAGATCCCGGCCCATACCGGGAAATTGCGACCCTTGTCCGGGAAAAACATAAGCTCTCATGATGCTTTCAGATTAAATTGGCTGGCAAAGTTCTAAAATTGCCTGAAAATTTCAAATTTCCAGCGCCTCGGTTACGAAACTGGGGTAGTATTTAAGGGCTCGTCGGACAAAAATCGCCTTTTTTCATTTGGTTGTGGTAGCCGGCAGCTATCCCGCCGCCCAAACCAACCATAGCGATTGCGGGATACCCAATTATAAATGACGTCTCTCAAGAAGGCTGGTACTAACCGGAATACATATAGAATGGGCCAAAGGCCATCCAATCGCCGACAGATCTCCAGTGCAGCCCTGCTTTTAGTATAGAGTTTTCCTTCCTGCAAAAGCACCAGTGTGGTCATATCGCCGGTATCGAAAAAAAAGGAGGACAGTAGTTTAGAAGCAGGCTCAGTTTGAAGGGGGGCGAATAGAAAAGTGGCTTTTTTGTCCCTTCTGATGATGAAATCCACAGAGTTATTGCACAGATTACAGACACCGTCAAAGAATACGATGGGTTGCATGTTAGTTACTCGCTGGCTTGCCGTAACAAATGGATCCATCCTTTTAGCTGTGTATGACGTTGTGAGGGATCCAGTACCACAAAGGTAATGTCTGCCACATAGTAGTAAACACCGCCTGGTAGCGGGTTCCCGTTTTTATCGTTACCGTCCCAGTTAATAAGGATATTTCCTTCATTTTCCGGATCTGAAGAGTTAAATGAGAACACTTCCTTACCCCATCGGTTAACGATCTCAATACTAACAGACTCCACGAAACGTGGGCATTTGGTAAGGTCCACCGTTTCTAAGCCAGGAATATCGAAATAGGCCTGGAATACATCATTTACGTCATCTCCATTGTCAGGGGTAAATACGTTGGGCAAGTAGTAGTTGGGACAGTTATCAATACATAGTATGTCTGTCAATTCGCTCTCATTACCGGATCTGTCTAACGCCGATATCCGATAGCACCCGGCAAAGCTGGCTAGATTATCATGGACAAAGAAGGTGTCCACAACATTGGCGATCAAGCTAAAAGTAGTGTCGGTACCACTGTCGGAAAAGTAAATGTTAAAGCTGCGGATATCATCATCGCACCCAGCAGCTGGATCCCTGCGCCAACTTAATGTATTACTGAAATCACTGAACCCGCAGGATTTATCGGATAAGAACTGTTCACAATCCGGGACCTCCAGGGAAAGTATGGGCGTACACGGGGGAATCTCGTCTCCCGGTTGTGCACAAATTATCTGACTTTTATTGATCAGAGGTGCTTCGATCAAAGGATTGTCGTAGGTGCCGAAGGTTTCAACATAGTAGCAGTATTCAATATCTTGCGACAGCGGCTCGCCAGTAGCGCTTCCATCGTCTAGGAAGCTAAGGCCTTGCATGGTGACGTTTACATCGGCTATTGCCACTAGCGCATCCGGATCGGCCGGCAATACATTGTCGCGGAATACTCGGTGAATGGGAAAATCACCGCTGCTTATAGACCACGGTACCACCGCTTCCCAGCTTAAGGAAATAGATTGATTCAAGGAGGCGGCATCCAGACGCACGGAGGAAGCAGTTGAAGAACTGTCGACCAAGGTACCATTGCCATCGAACAGTTTGATGCGGTAGTTGTATACCTGATCCATAGTGTTGAGGCCGGTATCGGTAAATGTGGTATCTGTCAATCCTGTGGCCAGTACGGTGCGTCCGGCTTCTCCGGTAAAACCTATGGCACGGCTAAGCTCGTAACTGTAGGGAGGAGGGAACACCATGTCGTCTACATTAATAGGCTGGATCCACCTCACAAAGATCTCACCAATAGCCACATCGGTTTCGTTTATATCTACATTGGTAATAACTGAACCGCTTAATTCTATGGTGGCACAGATCTCATTGGAGGCATAAGAGACTCCTCCTCCCGGCAAAGGAAAGACTGCCACCAACCGGTAACAATAGGTGGAACCTGGATTAAGACCGGCGCCATTGTCGTCATCGAAGAAGTTGGTTTCGTTTGCTCCTACTGTCCCTACTAACTCGTAGCCGGATCCTTCCGGGATCCCGATAAGGCAACCTTGAGGAGTAAAGGCAAAACTGCCAATCCGCCGGTAAACCTGGATCTGCACGTCGGGATTATTGGGACATTGATCCAAATAGTTCTGCCAGGCTAAGTTTACAGAAGTGCTGGAACCAACATCCGCAGAAACCAATATGGGCGCGGGCGCCACTACCGTGACATTCCAGGTCTTAATATCGGTCAGGGTCAAATGGAACTGATCTACGGCAGAGCTGTCGGTTACTTTAAACTGAATTTGATAGGGGCGCTCCCGAACATGATCACAATTGGTTTCCCATTCAAATTCCAATAGGCCTGGCTGGGGCTGCCAGATGGGAGGGAATACTCCGGGAGGGGAAGTGTAACTGGCAAATTCCAGGGGTACATCCTGGTAAACACCTCCAAAACTTTCCAGAAATACCAGATCATTATCCGGGTCGTTACCCTGGATCAATTCAGTAAGTATGGTTCCCGCTTCAATACAGGTGTCGGCCGGTATCAACACCTCCGGCCTTTGATTATCGCTGCCCTCAACGATGATCTGCATATCCCGGGTTACAAATCCTATTTGTCGAAATACTCCATTGATTTTTCTCCACTCTTCCACATAGAATGCAACGTTGTACTCCGAGAAGTCACCCTGCGAGTTTTGCAATAAATTACCAGGGGCATCCCAAATCAAGTCCCCGTTAATGGGGTCCAGAGTAAGCGTTGCCGGGCCTGTCATGCCTTCGTTACCTAATGCAAAAGTAAAAGGGTCGATGTAGAAATCCGGATCATTTAGATCTTCATAATTGGGTACCATTTGTCCCTGGTCCTGAAGGGGAATAACAAATCGATAGGACAGGCTGTCGCCGTCTGCATCAAAGGCGCCAGGGTTATGGATGAATTTTATACCCACCGCAGCGTTATCAATAGGCGGCACCAGTAACACCGGCGAGCTATTCAATCCGATAAAAGGATCTATCAATATCTGCGACTCTATGTAAAAGGGTGTTTGTACGGAATTACCTTTGTTTATATTAACGATCTCATCATTACGATTAGGCTCCCTGTAGCTGATGGTGTAGACACCCGGGGAGTTGTAGGTTTGGGTGATCTTGATGATATATTGCTCAACCTCATTATTATCTCCCAGGAAAATTCCGTCAATAAACGAGTCTGCTTCCAAATCCAATTGAACTTCCCTACCATCGCCAAAATTAATGATCCCGTCGCCAAAACGAACCGGTGATTGAGTATCGGTAAAAGCCGTGATGGTAAATTCGTAGGTTAAGGCAACATTCGAAACCCTTCGGGAGGTTATTTCTGCGGCTCTGATGTGAGTAGCGAAAGCTTGATAACTTATGGCCATCAATAAAGCCACACAGGCCAAAAACCCTTTAAACAGACTCTTCATGTACCTTCAGTTTTATTTATAAGGGCTTATGGCCCATAATAGTTTCTCGATCTATCTGATAACCCCAATAATTAAAAGATAGGCAATAAAATTAAAGAATTATCCGCTAACTTTTAAGGTAATCCCGGTTTTTGAAATGGGACCACAAAAGCAACTGATTAACAAGCCGAATATTCAATTCTTGATAAAAGTTCCTCGATAGCGAGCAGTTTTGGATTTTAAGCTGATAAAATACAGACCGGGAGGCAGTTCAGCTACAACTATCCCGGTTATAGTATTAGACGCAGTTTTAGTCCGTTTCGTTTGTTTTCCCAGGCTATTAAATATGGTTATTTCTTCAAAAACTTCTCTTTGATCATTATTGTTTTTCCAGAAAAGCCATTGACCGGTAGGGTTGGGATAAAAGGTAAAAGATTCAAAGCTTGCCTCAGGAAGATCAATAACCCCTGTCACCACTGTGGATGTGGGGGGCATGGAGATGCCGGGAGGCACCACGGTTTTTAATGGCTCCACAGACAGCACCCAGGTTCCATAGGTTACCGCTGGAGGTTCCGTATCAGATCCGGTGCTTTCCACTTTTAAATGTACCAGGTAGGGTCTATCCCGCAAGTCCTGAGCACCGGGACTCCATTGTAGGTTTAAAGCGACAGGCGCGCTTTCAAAAGCTGGAAAATCGGGAGTTGCCGTCATAGCATCGTTCTGCAATTGGAAAGGTTCTCCAAAAAAACTCACCTTGATATCTTCATCCTGGAAATTACTGAAATCTATATCCTGATCGATAGTAATGCCCAGTGCGATCTGCGCATGATCGGGCAATTCGAAATCGGGACGTCCGCCCTTTTCACCGGACACGATAATCTGCATATCACGGGTCACATAGCCAATACGCATCCACTCTGAATTTACCTTCCGCCATTCTTCAACTATGTAAGCCACCGTGTATTCCGAAAAAGGTCCCACGGAGTTCGACAGATAATCTCCCGGGGCATCCCATACTAAGTCCCCGGTCACCGGATCCAGTAAAAATGATGGGGGGCCACCGTTGGCTTCGTTGCCGGTATTGAAGTCGCTGTAAAAATCATCATGATCGGGTAACAGATAATGGCGAGCCGGTAACTCCCTGTCCTGCAATGGAAACACCAATCTGTAAGACAGACTGTCACCATCGGCATCAGTAGCCCAGGCATTGTGAGTGAATTTTACCCCTACAAAAGCGCGATCGATGGGGAAACTATTCAACAGGGGAGAATCATTAAAGCCAACCGATGGATCGAGGACCAAAAAGGCTTGCAGGTAAAATCCTGTCAGAACAGAATTGCCTCCATCGATGTTCACAATTTCATTATTGCGATTGGGTTCCCGATAGCTGATGGTATAGGTGCCCGGTACGATATAGGTATGTGTGATCTTAATCTTGTAGATCAACACTTGGCCGTTGAAACCTACAAATTCACTGTCTTCAATGGAATCTGCATTAATATCAAGCTGAGCCTCTACCCCGTCGCCAAAATTGATGATACCATCTCCGGCTCGTACCGGTGATTGCACATCGGTATATAATGTCACGGTAAACTCATACGTAAAAAAGTCTTGAGAGATTCTCTTAAAAGTAATATCTGCCGCCTTTAAGTGGGTGGCCTCAGAGGGGGTTGTCAACATAATCAGGAAAGCGATAGTAGCGACGATGGCTTTCATAATGGTTGTACTTAATGATTGTTGAACAATTTACGCCTTGCATAATTTCAATTCACATTAACCTAATATTTTCCACGCCGTTTTCCCTGATAGCCAAAGGCTCAAATTTGGGGATAATTTATAATCCTTTAAAATAAGACGGAGGTATTTGCATTTTAGTTATCCGGTCGTAAATTTGGTCACTTCACATTATTAAATCTACTTCATGAGTTGGTTAACCGATGCCCTAAAGAGCAGCCTGGGAAGAAAATTGATAATGGCAATTACCGGACTGTTCTTAATACTCTTTTTAATGGGTCATGTCCTGGGAAATTTATTGCTGTTTAAACCTGACGGGGGTCAGGCCTTTAATGAGTACGCCCGTTTCATGACCACCACCCCGGTTATTCAGGTGCTTAGCTATGTGACTTATTTGAGTATCATCATTCACGCCATTTATTCCATCCTGATCACCCGAAAGAATAAGGAAGCTCGTCCCATTGGATATGCCGTAAACAAAGGAGGTGAAAACAGCACCTGGAGCTCGCGAAACATGGGCATCCTGGGGACCATTGTGTTGATCTTTTTAGTGATCCATCTGAAATCCTTTTGGTATGAAATGCGCTTTGGGATCCTACCCACGGTCATTTATCCCGGTGTAGGTGAGTTTAAAGATCTATACTCCATCGTAGCAGCTGCTTTTACCCAGTGGTGGTATGTTCTGTTGTACCTGGTCGCTATGTTTGGTTTGGGCTATCACTTAGCTCATGGCTTTGAAAGTGCTTTTCAAACTCTGGGATTGAATCACAAAAAATATACCCCGTTAATTAAAAAGATCGGCTTTGGATTTGCCATTATTGTGCCCCTTTTGTTCGCTTCCATGCCGGTAGTAATGTTTATTCAAAGTCTGGCTTAAATGCTTTAATCCGATATGATTCTAGATTCGAAATCACCTCATGGCCCCTTAGAGGAAAAATGGTCCAAGCATATATTTGACGCAAAACTGGTAAACCCCGCCAACAAACGAAAATTCGACGTCATAGTAGTGGGTACGGGTCTGGCGGGAGCTTCTGCCGCGGCCTCTTTAGCAGAGCTGGGATATAATGTCAAGGCATTCTGTTTCCAGGATAGCCCCCGGCGGGCTCATAGCATTGCAGCTCAGGGCGGTATTAATGCCGCCAAGAACTATCAAAACGACGGTGACAGTGTCTTTAGGCTGTTTTACGATACTATAAAAGGCGGTGACTACCGATCCAGGGAATCCAATGTATACCGGTTAGCAGAGGTCAGTTTAAACATAATTGATCAATGTGTGGCTCAAGGAGTGCCCTTTGCCCGTGAATATGGAGGGCTTTTGGCCAACCGTTCGTTCGGAGGCGCTCAAGTAAGCCGTACCTTCTACGCTCGCGGTCAGACCGGACAACAACTATTGCTGGGGGCTTATAGCGCATTGAGCCGTCAGGTAACCAATGGCAAAGTACAAATGTTTCCGCGCACGGAAATGCTGGACCTGGTAATGGTAGATGGCCACGCCAGAGGCATTATAACCCGCAACTTAATTACCGGCAAGATCGAATCGCATAGCGCCCATGCAGTACTGCTCTGTACCGGTGGATACGGTAATGTGTTCTACCTGTCGACCAATGCCATGGGCTGCAACACCACCGCTGCCTGGAGAGCACACAAGCATGGTGCATTCTTTGCCAATCCGTGCTTTACACAAATCCACCCCACCTGTATACCGGTATCAGGCGACCACCAATCAAAACTGACCTTGATGTCGGAGTCCTTGAGAAATGACGGTCGGGTTTGGGTGCCAAAGGAAAAAGGGGACAAACGAAGCCCCAAAGATATTCCGGAAGCCGAAAGAGATTATTTCCTGGAACGACGTTATCCCAGTTTCGGTAATTTAGTACCCCGGGACGTGGCCTCAAGAAACGCCAAATATGTCTGTGATGAAGGCCGGGGTGTAGGAGCTACCGGCTTGGCGGTGTACCTGGATTTTAAGGATGCCATCAAGCGTGATGGCAAAGACACCATAGAGTCTAAGTATGGTAATCTGTTTGATATGTACAAGCAAATTACCGGGGAGAATCCCTACGAAACACCCATGCGCATTTATCCGGCCGTCCACTATACCATGGGAGGCTTATGGGTCGACTATAACCTAATGACCACCATACCCGGGCTCTATTCTTTGGGAGAGTGTAATTTCTCCGATCACGGTGCCAACCGCTTAGGAGCCAGTGCCCTCATGCAGGGACTGGCCGATGGGTACTTTGTTATCCCCTATGCTATCGGCGACTATCTGGCTACCCGCTCCTACGACAAAATCCCTACCGATCATCCCAGCTTTAAGCAATCGGAAGAGCGGGTACGCGACCAGATTAGTAAGCTGCTATCGATCAACGGTTCCAGCACCGTTGACCAGATCCACCGGGAGTTAGGTAAGGTTATGTGGGACTATTGCGGCATGTCGCGCACCGCTGAAGGGTTGCAACAAGCCCGTGGAAAAATAAAAGAGATCAAAGAAAGATTTTGGAGCGATGTTAAGGTGTTGGGCACCAATGAGGAGTTGAATATGTCCCTGGAAAAGGCCGGTCGCGTTGCTGATTTCATTGAACTGGGAGCTTTGATGATAGAAGATGCCCTGAATCGCAAAGAGTCATGCGGTGGACACTTTCGGGAAGAATACCAAACCGAAGAAGGTGAGGCGCTGAGAGACGATGAAAATCATACCTATGTGGCCGCATGGGAATATCAAGGCGATGAGAGTAATGAAACACTCCACAAAGAACAACTGGAATTTGAAAATGTAAAACTTACCCAAAGAAGTTATAAATAGAGATTTCTATGGATTTTACCCTAAAAATATGGCGGCAGAAAGACGCCGGCAGTAAAGGATCCTTCAATACCTATAGTGTCAAAGACATAAGCAGTGATATGTCCTTCCTGGAAATGCTGGATGAACTGAATGAAGACCTCATAAAAGATGGTGAAAGCCCGGTACATTTTGATCATGATTGTAGAGAAGGGATCTGTGGTACCTGCAGCATGTACATCAACGGACGAGCCCATGGACCGCAAAAGGCTATAACCACCTGCCAACTACACATGCGAAGCTTCAAAGATGGCGATACCATCACCATTGAGCCCTGGCGGGCCAAGCCTTTTCCGGTAATTAGGGACCTGGTAGTGGATCGCAGCGCCTTTGATCGCATCATTCAGGCTGGCGGCTATGTCTCAGTAAGTACAGGCGGCGTTCCAGACGCCAATGAGATCCCTATCCCCACCTCTATCGCCAATGAAGCCATGGATGCCGCCTCTTGTATTGGGTGCGGAGCTTGTGTGGCTGCTTGCAAGAATGCCTCTGCTATGCTTTTTGTATCAGCTAAGGTCAGCCACCTGGCATTACTGCCACAAGGCAAAGTTGAGGCCACCTCCCGTGCTGAAAATATGATCGCACAAATGGATAAAGAAGGATTCGGACTGTGCACCAACACGGGTGCTTGTTCCGCGGAATGTCCCAAGGAAATCAGTCTTACGCACATTGCCAGAATGAATCGGGAGTACTTCAATGCCAAACAAACGTCTAATAATATACCGGACAAAGAAGAAGTTCACGAAGGTTAATCACAATGAAACGTATTTTCATGGCGGCACTGGTAGTACTTTGCTGCCAATGCCAAAACCCTCAGCCAACACCTGAATCATCCCAGGAGGTTGTGGCTGCGCCTGCTCCGGAGTCACCGGAACCGCAATTTACCCTCACTAGCGAGCAGACCCATAATAAGTTCAGCAGCACCATTGAACCGGTAGTAACGGTTCCATCAGGTGCCATAGTGGAGGCCTTCACAGAAGAAGCTACCGACCGGCAGCTCAAGCTTAACTCTCCCATTGAAGATCTGGAAAACGTCAGCTTCGACCCTGTTCATCCTCTCACCGGGCCGGTATTCGTAGAAGGAGCCCAACCCGGAGATATGCTGGCGGTAACGCTACATGAAATTGAGATCGGATCATGGGGCTGGACCGCAGTGATACCCGGATTTGGGTTCTTAGCAGATCGCTTTGATCAATATGTCCTAAAAACGTATGACTTAGAGCACAATAATAAGGTTTTGGACTTCAATGACCAGGTTAAGATCCCTTTAAAGCCCTTCCCGGGAGTAATGGGTGTGGCTCCGGCCACCGATTCTTTGCTTAATACCATACCCCCCAGAGCTAATGGCGGCAACATGGATAACCCCTTTCTCACCAAAGGAACCACTGTTTACTTTCCGGTATTGGTTGAAGGCGGACTGTTCTCAATAGGCGATGCCCATGCAGTGCAAGGACTGGGAGAAGTTTGTGGCACCGCGGTGGAAGCTCCTATGCGCATAGTGTATGAGATTGAATTAATCAAAGGCCGAACCATCCCGGAACCGCAGTACGAAACGGCCGACTACTATGCGGTAACCGCCTTCGGTACCACTTTGGACATCGCTGCAAAAAAGGCTACTGAATTTATGGTCGATCATCTGGTACATCAACGTAACTTGACGGAAGAAGAAGCCTATATGTTATGCTCTCTGGCAGGCGATCTGCATATTGCCGAGGTGGTGGATTTGCCCCATGTATTAGTGGCCATGCACATACCTAAGAATATCTTCAAATAGCGCCAGGTGGGGCCTGTGGTATATTTGATTTGTAGCTATTTTTACTGTAAATTATAAAAAATCCAAGATGCAGCGAATTGCTGCCAAGCTTTGTCATTTGGGTCAAATCGAATCACTATGAAACGCCACTATTACTATTTGCTATTATTACCATATTTCCTCTTATACGCTTGTCAACCTGCCACTACTACCGAGGAGTCTCCTGCTTTTTCTTCTTTGGAAGGTACCTGGCACTTGGTTAGCTTCCGCACAGAGGACGATACTACCTGGCAACAGACTGCCGGTACAGGCATATACGAGAAGTACATCACCCCCACTCATTTTTGCTGGGTGAGTTACGATACGGAAAAAGACAGTTTACTAGGCACCGGTGGAGGTACGTATGTATACGATTCAGTGGCTCAAACCTATACCGAAGATATTCATTTCTTCCTACCTGCGGGTTCTAACGAAATGGGCCAGGCCATCCCCTTTGAGGCGAAAAACGAAGATGGCAAATGGCATCATATCGGTTATGCCAAGATCTTTGAGTTTGACCCGGAAACCGGTGAAAACGTAGTAGTGGATTCTTCGCGAATTGATGAGATCTGGGAAAGAACCACCGAGCCCAGCAGCAACGAAAACTTGGTGGGCACTTGGAATCTGGAATCCTATAAAGGTGACGGAGACTCCATTCGCAGCGACTACCCGGAATTTGTCAGTTACATGAAATTAGTTACTCCTACCCACTTCTTATGGGTGCACTATATTGCTGAACAGGATCTGGTCTTAGCAGAAGGAGGAGGAACCTATCAGTTCGATGGCGCCAATTATACAGAGACCCTCAACCTGGTTTACCCCGGTGGTTCTGGTCAGGTGGGTACAGTGTTACCTTTTGAGTGTGAGATTGAAAACAATGACTTCTGGATACATAAAGGATTCATCAAAGTGGTTTCGACTGATGAAGAAAGCGGCGAATCCACGGTCGATTCCTCCAGGATTGACGAAGTCTGGAAGAAATATCAGCCTCAAATGTGATGGTGACGGTTAGGAGCTGGGGCGTCGTTTCAAAGTTACCGACTCGTTGATCCAGCAACCGACCTGAATAGTTTGTCCCTCTTGCATACTTAGCTCAAACATTTCTTCAATAGATGGGAATTGAGCTTCTGCCTTTTTCATAGCGCGGGTGTCGCCGGCGCGTTGGTACATTTTGTGAGCTGCCAGGAATACCGCACGGTCCTCCACTTTACTAACCCCTTTACGGCAATCGTTGTAGCTGGTCATGTAAAGATCCCCTATTAATTTGTATGCTCCAGTTTTAGAAGGGTCTAGCTTAACCGCCTCCAAAGCACTGCTGCGAGCTCTCGATTTCAATCCACGGGCCCGATAGTGATTGGCCATGCCATAAAGGATCTCCGATTTTTGCTTATTGTTCTGGGCCAGGTCCACTGCTTGTTGATAATATTTTTGAGCTTCATTGTAATTTTTGGCAGCATCGCTTTTTATGGCAATGATCTTAGCCATGCTAAAGGTGGGCTCCTTTTCCTGAACGGTTTTGGCAGCTAACAGAAATAAGGGGCTTTTGGCACAATCATAGTTCAGGGAAAGTGCAATGATCCTTTTGGCCAAAGGAAGGTCATTGGGATTATCTCTAAATCCCGGACCGATCTTATTATCGATGAAATCGCAATCCATTTTCACCATACCCGTGAGCATTCTGTTGATAAAGTCGCGGTTCTTCTCTAAAGAAGCGGTGTCTTTTCCGCCCTTGCTGTAGTCTTCCACATTCTTATCCAGAATAAGCATGGTTTTTCCATATTTTTCCAGTACCTCATCGTCCGTAAGACTACCTCCTCCGGCACGATAGCGGCGGATCACATCCATATAGGCCACTAAGTTATTTAAGGCTACCTTATCGCCATTGAGCTCGAAAGTTCTTTCAAAAAGATCATAAAGCTCCTGATAACGCGATTTATCGTCCTTTAAGAACTTATAGGCCTTGTAGGCTTTGCGGTTGAGTACCGACGCTTCCTCTTTAAAGTACTTTATACGCTCATCGTATAGTTCCAAACAACGCTTTTGATAGGCCCTTTTCTGGGCATCGTCAGATTCAGCGGCTTGTAAGGCATCGTAGATCTGC
>JAOTYN010000348.1 GCA_029861825.1 Cyclobacteriaceae bacterium | reverse complement strand
CGCCATAGTTACCCGCGGCTCCGTTGCCCGGTAAGTCGATGTCATGGTAATTGATACGATAAACTTCACCCCAGCTCACATCAAGCCTTCCACTATTATCCATAAGGCTTTGAGCTGCTTTTTCCAAGGCTGATACTGCTGCTTGCGGATCGGATAAGCCGTCTGGCGTTGCCAGCGGGTCTTGCTGATCCCAAGGTTTACTAAAAGCTTGTGGCCCTCTCAGCCTAGCTTCTCGCACCCATTGCGTAAAGAGCACAGTTCCCACGCTATGATTATTAGCTTGACGGTCCCAGGCTTTAAGGACTTTTTTGGCCTCTTGAGCCAGTTCGCCACCGTGTTGGTCCACGGCTGCAAAAAGATCGTCCAAGATCCTGTCGGCCAGTGACATGCGCGTGGATAGCTTATATTCCATCAGCTCTTCAAAAGTGATGGACTGATCATTGTGAAGCATAATGGCGGATTGTTGAGGGCGGAACGACATGCCTCGGGGGGCCATATAAGGAGGGAAGTCATTGGGGTTTAGAGCCAGAGGGTAGGTGCAGGTCCAGGGTGGATCGTTGGAGTTCTGTAACCAGCCAGAAGTGGGGTTTTTAACTTTAGGCAGATCCTCATAGGGGTGCACCTGGGTCCAGATGTCAGCGGATTTACCACCATTGATAATATTGTTCCAATAATCCCAGCCTCCGTTAGATCGCACTGGAACCTGACCGTTGAACAAATAGAAAATATTGTCTTGCCTATCGGCGTACATGACATTCCAAAAGGGAATCTGCGCTAATTGCAGAGCACCTTCAAATTCGTCGAAATTGGTGGACTTTCCCATTCTAACCCATTGCAGCATACTATTGGGCCGGTTGTAGCCCACCATTCTTACGGCTAGAGCTTTTGAGTCACCCATTTTCATCACCGGTCCATGAACAGATTTCAAAATAGTGAGTTCTTGTGAGCCCATATTACCCTGGCTGTCCTTCACTTTGATGGCTTTGGTCTTAGATTCGAAGGGAGTTTCTTCACTATCCAGCAGGTAGCCATCGCCGCTTAATTCTAGTTCATAGGTATCGGCATTATCTATGGTGTTGTCGGTATGGCTCCAGCCCAGGAGGTCACTAAACCCAAGGGCGATTACCGGAAACCCCACCAAAGTGGCTCCATACAGGTTATATTCCCCTGTGTTATAGTGCATTTCCACAAATAAGTACTCATCCCACCAGGGTAAGTGCGGATTTTGGACCAGCATAGGATTCCCGCTGGCCGATCGCGATGCTGCTATGGCATAGGTATTGGATCCTTTGTCTTCCCACTGTGAAACACGACCAAGCTCGCTGCCCCCCACAAAGGAGGTATAGACCACAAACATAGAATGCAGGTTTACGTCTACAGGCTCAATGGGTAACACTACTTTTTTTTCATCATCTAAAGCTTCAGGATGAGCCTCAGCGTAGGCATTCAGTCCCTTCACAAAAGATGCGATGATCTGCTGTAGTTCTGGGTCTTGATTATCTGTCCATTCCCGTGCCAGTTCCGGAAATCCCAAGGTGTGTATAAGCATATCGGTTTCCAGATAATCTTTTCCCCAGTATTCAGCTCCTTGCCCGCGGGATTGACCGTAAAGCTCGAGTATTAAATTGCCGTGGAGGTGCATCTGAGCATAGCCTGCGGAAAAATAAAGTTCCTCTTGATTTTGAGCGTATATATGGGGCACTCCCCACTGGTCCCAGATGATCTCAGTACGCTGAGGAGGAGGTTCGCTGGTACTGCAGGATATGACCAGGAAAATCAGTGTAAGGGTAAGTAGGATAGCATGTTTCATAAGGAAGAGAGGGCAGGGTCATCATTGAAGATGTCTACAACGCATTTCCAGGAGCCGTCTTCCTGTTTTTTCCAGATGGTCACTGCTTTATTGAAGGTTTTTACCTGCGTGCCCAGGGAATCGGTCCAGGCAAAGTAATTATTTTCTATAAGATAGGCCAGGTCTCCGCTCTTAGCTAGGAATACTTCTTTGGGCTCCCAATTTACTTCGAATCCCGGGATTTCGGCAGAGCTTTCCAGCATTTTCCTGATCTCGTCATGGCCCCTGTAAGTGGGTTGACCAGGAGCAGCAACCAGGGCATCTTCAGTCCAATAGCTTAAGTATTCTTCGTTGGACTGTGATTTGGCCCAGGCGCGACTGGCTTCCATTACTTTTTCGCCTTCGGCTTGCAGGTCAATTTCTACTGCTTGTGGTGGGGAACACGCTGTTAGCAGCAGAATAATGAATAGGTAGACAAGATTTTTCATAGTATGATGGCTTGGTTGGTTTCAATGGAGTTAAACTTAACTTCCATCCGGTGGATAGAAGTTTGACTTAATTTAATGAAAATCCGCGGACTTTGTCCTGGGTGCGGGGATCTCATAGGGGGGACTTCGTTAGAATCGCCCGATTCATTCCTCCCCTATGTAGAAATCCCCGGATTTATTCCGGGGTCTACTAGAATCCTGCTAGGTTCTTCAATTTATTTTGGAGTTTCGTCTTGCTAATAAAGTAGACCCCGCAACGCCCCGGACTTAGTCCGGTGTGCGGGGATCTCTTAGGTTGGGCCCTTTTAGGGTGGGCCTGCTCAAATCCCCAAGTTATAGAATTTGCTACTGCTAACTATTAATTTCCATCCATGTCAAATGAACATTGTTGGGTTTACCTGCTGACCACCAGAAATCATAAAATGTTCTACACAGGATTTACTAATGACCTTTGTCGCAGAATCTGGGAGCACAAAAACAATATCTATATTGGGTTCACTTTTCGATATTCAGTTAAGAAGTTGGTTTATTTTGAAGAGTTTGACGACTATGATCAAGCACTGTTTCGAGAGAAACAGATCAAACGGTACAAGCGCAATTGGAAACAGCACTTAGTTGACCAGTTTAATCCGAAATGGGAAGATCTATATAATGCTATTTGCGGTGGCTCCAGCTAGACCCCGCAACGCCCAGAACTTTGTCCGATGTGCGGGGATCTCTTATGGGTGGGGTCTTCGTTAGTAATCGCCCGATTTATTCACGCCCAAGTAGTAATCGCCCAATTCATTCCACCCCCATGTAGAAATCCCCGGATTTATTCCGGGGTCTACTAGAATCCTGCTAGGTTCTTCAATTTATTTTGGAGTTTCGTCTTGCTAATAAAGTAGACCCCGCAACGCCCCGGACTTAGTCCGGTGTGCGGGGATCTCTTAAGGGTGGGGTCTTCGTTAGTAATCGCCCGATTTATTCACGCCCAAGTAGTAATCGCCCAATTCATTCCACCCCTATGTAGAAATCCCCGGATTTATTCCGGGGTCTACCGGAGTCCTGCTAGGTTCTTCAATTTATTTGGAGTCTCGTCTTGCTAATAAAATAGACCCCGCAACGCCCCGGACTTAGTCCGGTGTGCGGGGATCTCAAAGGGTGGACTGCCTTAATTCTTAAGCTGCAGCACTGTGCTGCGGTGCCAAAGGAAAGTCAATAGGAGTGTCCGCAATATGGTTCAGGTAATTGGTAAACGTATTCAAAGCTACCAAGCCAATTACATCCACCAAAGCTCCCTTATTGTAGCCCACTTGGAAAAAGGCCTCAATAGTAGATTCTTGAGGATGTCCTCTGCGCTCCGTAATTTCCTTAGCTAAATCAGTCAAGGCTCTGATTTTATCATCGGAAACCTGACCATTGCGGATATGCAAGGTCTGGTCTTCAGTGAATCCCAGCATTTTACCAACGGTTGTGTGGGCTGATAAACAATATTGGCATTGATTGGTCTCTCCAACCGCCAGAGCTACCGCTTCTACTTCTTTGGCATTGAGGTTCCCTTTTTTCAAGGTTTCTCCCAAGTCCAAAAGGGCTGTTAAGGCAAAATGTGAGTTGGCGGTAGCTGCGTACAGGTTTGGCACCATACCCACTTTTTGTTTCAAGCCATCAAAAATGGCTTGAGTTTCGCTTCCAACTTGATCTCGATTCAATACTTCTAAATTTTTCATGGTTCTATTTTATACTAGATGGTCAAAAATTGATTAAAAAAAATATCTTTAGCTCAAGATCTGTAAACTCATTTTCAATATAGGTTCCAGATCTTTACGGTGGGGGTACATGCGCCGGGTCACATTAATTCCGTTCCACAGGTTGACTAGATAACGGGCGGGGATCTCCGTATTTTGAATGGCCAGTTGCTTTAGGGCGACCGCTTTGTCCAGGGCCTTCTTAAAGAGATTCTCCAGGGTTTTTAATTTCTCAATAGCTTGCTTTTCCAATTCACCATCAATACTGGCTAATTCCGAAACGGCATTACCAAAAAAGCAACCTTTCAGATGCTGCGCAGGGTCTTCCGGATCACACACCTCACGAAAGAGGTTACGTACTACCTCCATCGGCTGATCGCTAGCCTCAATCTGACGGTCCAGATCGCTGAAGACTTGCTGGCTATAATGCGACACTACTCTTTGAAATAGACTTTTCTTACTGCCAAAGGCATTGTAAAGACTACCTTTATTAAGGTGCATAGCTGCCAACAGGTCCTCGGTAGTGGTGGACTCATAACCCTTGGTCCAGAATATTTCTGTCGCCTGCCTCAGAACTGTGTCCTCATCAAATGTTCGATGTCGTCCCGCCATTTTATACTATTTGGTCAAAAACTATTTATACAACGGCAACTCTTAATCAAAAGTTTCATTTTTTTAAAAAATTACAAAGATCCCATTTTACCGGCTTGATAATCATCAATAGCCTGGCGTAATTCTTCAGGG